>CAMNIW010000043.1 GCA_946540675.1 uncultured Clostridia bacterium
GACTATTATCAAGGCGGGCGCGGAGAGAATGAAAACGAGTATGGTTATTCGCCGGATATAGATACTCAATCAAACGTAAATTATTCAAAAAATTACGGTTTTAGCGGAAATTTTGCAACATATTACATAAATGCGTCAAAAAAGAACGAAAGGCCTGCGGATAAAGATATTTCTAAATTCAGGGTCGGTACGAAAGTCCTTCATAAAAAATTCGGCGAAGGTACTATTATTTCCGTAAAAGGTAACGGCGAAGACGTTATCGGAGATATAGCATTTAACGGCATAGGCATAAAATCGTTGGTATTAAGGCTTGCTCCTATCGAGGTGATATGATGACCGATGAGATAAAAGGCAAAATGGAACAACTCGTAAAGACTTTGAATAAATACGCATACGAGTATTACGTTCTCGATAACCCGTCCGTTGAAGACAGAGTTTACGATAAACTCTACGACGAGCTTAAATCGCTCGAAGAAGAAACGGGAATAAGGCTTGACGATTCGCCGACTCGCAGGGTCGGCGGCGAGCCTATATCCGCTTTTATCAAGCATAAGCATATTAACAGGCTTTACAGTCTTGATAAAGCGGTCACTTACGAACAACTCGAAGAATTTGACAATCGCATAAGAAAAGTATGCGATCCGCATTATACCGTAGAGTATAAATTCGACGGGCTTACTATATGTCTGACTTATGAAAAAGGCAAGTTCGTCAGGGCGACGACTCGCGGCAACGGCGTTATCGGAGAAGACGTAACCGCACAGGTTCTTACGATAAAGACGTTTCCGCTTACTATAGAATATACGGGAACCTGCGAGATACAAGGCGAGGCGATAATAAGGCTATCGGTTCTCGACAACTACAATAAGACAGCCGTCGAACAACTTAAAAACGCACGCAACGCCGTCGCCGGAGCGATAAGAAATCTCGATCCTAAAATAACCGAAAAGAGAAAGCCGGAAATATTGTTTTATAACGTAAATTATATGTCGGAAGGACATATCGATTCTCAAGAAGCGATCTTTGATTTTTTACGAAAAAACGGCTTTAAGGTCTTTGATTTTTTACGGAAATGCGATACGCTCGATCAGGTTAAAGCGGCTATAGAAGAAATCGAACTCGGAAGGAGAAAAATAGACGTTCTGACCGACGGCGCGGTAGTAAAACTCAACGAAGTAGCCATGCGCGAAAAGCTCGGATATACGGACAAATTCCCCAGATGGGCGATAGCCTATAAATTCGAGGCGGAAGAAGCGGAAACCGTTGTACGAGAAGTGGTTTGGCAGGTAGGAAGAACGGGAAAACTGACTCCGCTCGCAATTGTCGATCCCGTCGAACTCGCCGGGGCGACGGTAAGGCGCGCGACTCTTAACAATTACGGCGACATATTGAGAAAAAACGTAAAACTTTCAGGCGGGGTTTTGATCAGACGAAGCAACGAAGTTATTCCCGAAATACTCGGAGCGACGGATGATAAGGGAACTGACGTAAAAAAGCCGACTGTTTGTCCGTTTTGCGGCACGCCGATCGATGAAGTCGGGGCAAATATCTTTTGCCCGAATAAATCCTGCGAACCGAGAGTAATTGCGCAATTTTCAAATTTTGCAAGCAAAGACGGTATGAATATAGACGGCTTTTCGGAAAAGACGGCAAAACAACTGTTTGAGCAAGCGGGATTAAGCACGTATGCGGGGTTATATAAACTTACAAAGGAACAATTACTTGAACTTGAAGGTTTTCAGGATAAGAAGGCGGAAAATCTTTTGACGTCGATTGAGAACAGTAAGCGGATAAGGCTCGCTAATTTCATATATGCGCTCGGAATAGACGGCGTCGGGAAAAAGACCGCGAAAGATCTCGAATCTCGTTATAATTCGGTCGAAAATCTTGCTTCGGCCGAGAAAGAAGAATTATCGGAAATACAGGATATAGGCGACGTGATTGCGGATAATATTTACCGTTATTTTCGCGATGCGGACAATTCGGCGCAAATCAGGGAATTGTTTTCTCTCGGAGTAACCCCGATCGCTCAAGAAACAAAGACGGGGGCAATGAGCGGAGAAAACGTCGTTTTAACGGGTTCTCTAAGCGGTTTTACCCGCACCGAAGCGGGAAAAATAATAGAGAATCTCGGCGGCGTCGTGCAAAGTTCGGTTACGAAGACCACGACTTTGGTCGTTGCGGGAGAAGCCGCCGGCAGTAAACTCGAAAAGGCTAAGGCGCTCGGAATAAAAATAATCGGAGAAGATGAATTCAAAAGCCTTATAAGTACTTGATATTTTAACGAAAGTGTGTTAAAATGTAGAAGTTATAAGGAGATTTATCGAAATGCGCAGTATGACCGGCTATGGTAAGGCGGAATACATAAACGGCGGGACGAGTATAACCGTAGAAATAAAAACGGTAAATAATCGTTTTTTGGATATAATACCCAAATACCCGCGTTGTTTTATCTCGCTTGACGACGCGATAAAAAAAACCGTGCAGTCCGCTATGAAAAGGGGTAGAGTCGAACTTTTCATAACCTATGCGGATACGGAAGATTCGGGTAAAAACGTCAGGATAGATTACGGTCTTGCCGAGCAATACGTGAAAGCAAATCGCGAATTAGCGGATAAATTCGGTATCGAAAGCGATTTGACCGCGCTTAGCCTTATGCGCCTTCCCGACGTTCTCGTCGAAGAAATTGACGAAAAAAGCGAAGACGAATTAAAAGATAATCTTTCTTCCGCTTTAAGCGAAGCTCTTATAAATCTCAATAAAATGCGCGACGTTGAAGGCGAAAAGTTAAAAGCGGATCTGCTTGCCAGGTGCGATACCGTCGAAAGGCTTGTTATCGAAATCGACAAGCGTGCGCCTTATATAAAAGAGTTTTACAGATCAAAACTCGAAGAGCGTATAAAAGAAGCCGTCGGCGACGTAAAATACGACGAGTCAAGGCTTTTGCAGGAAGTTGCCGTGTTCGCCGACAAATCGAATATCGACGAAGAATTGACAAGGCTGAAAAGCCATATATCGCAATTCCGTTCCATTTGTAACGGGGACGGGGAAATCGGTAAAAAACTCGATTTTCTTATGCAGGAATTCAACCGCGAAACAAACACGATATGCTCTAAATCAAACGATATAGAGATAACCGACACGGCGCTTGCGCTTAAAAACGAAATAGAAAAGATGCGCGAGCAAGTACAAAATATCGAATAAACGTAAAAAGGAGAGAGAAGATATGATAAACAATCCGCCTATCGATGAATTGGCTGAAAAAGTCGGATCCAAATACGCATTATGCGTAGTAGCGTCCAAAAGGGCAAGGCAACTTATTGACCATGCGCAAAATCAGGGCTATACGGATCTTCCCAGCAAGAAAAAACCCTTAACCGAAGCCGCCGAGGAAATATACGAAGGTAAAGTTACGGTTTCGAAATACTGAGAATGTAAAACGGCGTGATTCTTTTTAGAATTGTGCCTTTTATTTTAATAAGGAGAAAGTGATTATGGTTGCCGAAGTAATTGTCGATATCGCTCATAGCGAAGTCGATAAAGTATTCGATTATAAAACCGACGGAGTCGGCGTTTTGCTCGGCAGCAGAGTTTCGGTCCCCTTCGGAAGAATGATGACCGAAGGTATAGTAATAGGACTGAAAGAAAAATCGGATTTTCCCGAAGAAAAATTACGTTCAATTATAAAAACTCTCGACGATTTTCCCGTTCTGAACGACGGAACTCTCAAACTTGCCGGATATATAAAGGACGAATATCACGTCCCGTTTGCCCTTGCGCTCAGATTGTTTATTCCGGCGGAACTTCGCGGCGGAAGAATTAAGGAAAAAATCGTAAGTTACGCCGAATTGAATCCAACCGTTTCACCGATCGAAATGGTCGCTTCGCTTAGAAAAGGTTCGACTGCGCAAGCAAACGCAATCGGGTATCTGCGTGACGTAAAAAGAGTCAAATTATCCGATATTAACGAGAAATTCGGAAATCAAGCAATCAAAAAACTTATTGATCGCGGTTACGTTTTGATATCGAGCGAACACGCTTCGCGCACGCCGTATAAGGAGATAGAAGCGTATTCAAAAAAAGTCAGTTTAACGGATGAACAGCGGTCGGCGATAGAAAGTATAGAGAGTACGGACAAGCCCGTCAGTCTTTTATTCGGTGTTACGGGCAGCGGTAAGACCGAAGTATATCTTAAGATAATCAACGATACCTTAAATAAAGGCAAGACCGCCATAATGCTCGTTCCCGAAATAGCCTTGACGCCGCAAATGCTAAGACAACTGCGTGCGCGATACGGCGACGACGTGTCGATTCTTCACAGCGGTCTGTCGGCGGGAGAAAGATACGACGAATGGTTGAGATTGAAAACGGGCGAAGCGAAGATAGCGATTGGCGCGCGCAGCGCGGTATTCGCACCGCTTGACGATCTCGGGCTAATAATAATCGACGAAGAGCACGACGGTAGTTATGACGCGGAGACCAATCCGAGATACAAGACGGTCGACGTGGCAAAAAAGAGAGCGGAATTTTCAGGATGTAAAGTCGTTTTGGGTAGTGCGACTCCGTCTATAGACAGTTATGACAAAGCGCTTTCCGGTGAATACAATCTTGCCGTTATGAAAAGCCGCGTTAACGGTAAAATGCTCCCCGAATTCGACGTTGTCGATATGCGTGCTGAAATAAAGCGCGGTAACGAAAGTATATTTTCTTCGTCACTTAAAAACAATTTACAAAAATGTCTTTCCGAAGGCAATCAGGCAATTGTTTTCTTTAACAGGCGCGGCTATTCGCGTCAGGTCATATGTCGTGATTGCGGCTATGTGGCAAAATGTAAAAATTGTGATATTTCCTTAAATTATCACAAAGACGGCAACGTCCTGAAATGTCATTATTGCAATGCTTCGTATAAGATGCTTTCCGCTTGTCCGGAGTGCGGTTCGGTAAATTTGAGTTACAGCGGAGCGGGCACGCAAAAAATTGTCGACGAAATCAAAAAGTATTTTCCCGAAGCGAGAGTTCTCCGTATGGATAACGATACGACCCGTAATAAGGAAGGGCATTATAAAATACTTAAAGAATTTGCCGATAAAAAGGCGGATATACTCGTCGGAACGCAAATGGTGGCCAAGGGGCACGACTTTCCGTCGGTCACGCTTGTCGGCATACTTGACGCCGATATGAGTTTATATTTTTCGGATTTCAGGTCGAACGAACGTACATATCAACTCGTTACGCAGGTGGCAGGCCGCAGCGGCAGGGCGGATAAAAAAGGTGTAGTCGTATTACAGACGTACAACCCCGACCATCCCGTATTGTTATATTCGGTAAATTACGATTACACGGGTTTTTTTGAAAGAGAGCGCTCTATAAGAAAGGCGACCGGATTTCCTCCGTACGCACTTATTTTGCGAGTGATGATCGAGAGTTTCGATGAAGATTCCGGCATTTCCGTCCTTAAATCCGTTTATGAAAAATTAAAAGGCGTGTATGACGGGAATCCCGAAAATTTCTTGTTTTTTAACAAGATGAAAAGTCCCGTAAAGAGAATCAACGGCAAAAACCGTTTTCAGGTTTTAATGCGGCTTACGGGGAATTATAATGCGGTAAAAAACGAAATATACGAGCTGAGTCTTGCCGAAAAGACTGCGGACGTACTTGTATACGTAGAAGAAAACCCTGCAAATCTATATTAGGAGTTAAAATGGCAGTTTTACCTATTTTGCAATACGGAGAAAAGATTTTAAGAGAAAAGTGTGTTCCCGTAGAGAAATTCGACTTAAATCTCGCAACTTTACTTGATAACATGCACGAAACGCTTACGTCGGCTAAAGGCGCAGGGCTTGCCGCGCCGCAAGTCGGGCTCAACTTAAGAGTTTTTGTAATCGATCTTGAAGAAGAAGGGTATTTTGAGTTCGTTAATCCCGTAATACTCGGAACTTCGGGTTCGCAATACGGACCCGAAGGGTGTTTATCGGTAAAAGGCAAGTGGGGCGACGTAAAAAGACCTAAAAAGGTCACGGTAGAAGCTTACGACAGATACGGCATAAAGTTCAAACTTGTAGGGCGTGATTTCTTTGCGAGAGCGATAATGCACGAATACGACCATCTCGACGGTATCATCTATACCGATAAAGCCGATAACATCAGGGACGATATATAAAATGAAAGTTATCTATTGCGGAACGCCGGATTTTGCCGTTCCGCCGCTTAAAAATATAATAAAGAGCACAAAGCACGAAGTCGTTGCCGTAATAACTCAACCTGACCGGCCGGTCGGGCGTAAAGCTATTATTACGCCTTCACCGGTAAAAATCGCCGCGCTCGAAAGCAATATACCTGTACTGCAATTCGAGAATATTCGTCGAGAGGGGGTAGAAGCGATCAAAGAAGTAAATGCGGATATAATGGTGACCTGTGCGTACGGACAGATATTGTCGCAGGAAATAATCGATATTTGCAAACACGGCATAGTCAATATTCACGCATCGTTGCTGCCGAAGTACAGGGGTGCGGCTCCGATACAATACGCGGTTATCAACGGCGACCGCGAAACGGGAATAACTTTTATGAAGACCGAAGCGGGGCTTGACACGGGCGATATTATCGAACAATATTCCACGCCTGTTCATAGCGGTGAAACGACGGGGGAGTTGACCGAGCGTTTGTCCGTGTTAGCGGCGGAAAAAGTGTGCGGTATTTTGGACGAAATAGAGTGCGGAACCGCGGTGTTCACAAAACAGGACGATTCGATTTCGTCATACGTAAAAACCATCAAAAAAGAGCAATCTATAATTGATTTTTCAAAAAATTGTAATGTTGTTGCGAATTTTATAAACGGTATGAATCCGTGGCCTGTGGCACACTCGTCTGTAAACGGGAAAAACTACAAGTTTTACCGCGCGTCCGCAATCGACGGTAACGGAAATTTCGGAGAAATTATACGTGCCGACAAGAAACTTGTAGTTGCGTGCGGCAAAGGTGCGATCGAAGTTTTCGAAATTCAGGAAGAAGGCGGCAAGAAATTGCCCGCGGCAAGTTTTTTGCTCGGCAGAAAACTGAAAGTCGGTGACGTTTTCGGTAGATGATATGCTGATTGCTTTTTACGATTGCTATAAAATATTGAATAAAGTATACTCGGATGGTACGTACTTAAAGCAAGCGATGGCAGATACGCAAATCGACCCCAAAAACAGGGCATATACCACAAAGGTCTGTTACGGTGTTCTCGATAACGATATTGCGCTTGAATACTTTATTTCATGTCTTTGCGAAAAAAGACCGAAGCAGGCGATAAGGATCATTCTCAAAATATCGATGTATGCAATAAAGTATCTCGCCGCTCAGCCGTATGCGGTAGTCGATAACTCCGTTGAATTAACGAAAAAACTCGGTAAGACGGGAGCTTCGGCGTTTGTAAACGCTTTTTTAAGAAAATTTGTTTCTTTTGATTTTACATATCCTGACGGTGCGGAAGGATTATCGGTTCGATATTCTTATCCTGAATTTTTGGTGAAATCGCTTATTTCCGACTACGGACGAGACGTTGCCGAAAAAATTATGGGAGCAAACGGAGAGATCACGACTGTAAGGTTTGCCTCAGATGTGCGCGGAGACGAATATTTGTCCGCCAAAGGGTTTGATTTTATCCGCTTGCCGTTTGAAAACGCTTTTATCGTCGACGGATTCAGGCGTAACGATGATTTTGATAAAGGAATTTATACCTTTCAGTCCGTAGGCAGTATTGCTATTTGCGACGTCGTTGAATGCGGGGAAAATTTGCTTGACGCCTGTGCGGCGCCGGGCGGAAAAAGCGTTTTACTTTCGGAAAAATTCAAAGCCGTTACGTCGTGCGATATTCATCCGCACAGGGTTGCTTTGATTCGTGAGTATGCGTCGAGAATGCGCCGTGAAAACGTGCAAGCGGTCGTGTGCGACAGTGCGGTTGAGAATCCGGAGTTCAGCGGGCGATTTGACGCTGTTTTGTGCGACGTTCCATGCAGCGGTTCGGGTGTTATCAAAGACAATCCCGACATTAACCTCCGCAGAAAGCAAAGCGACGTCGAAAGTCTGAATTTAACGCAATATAAAATTCTCGATAATTGTTCAAAGAACGTTAGTGAAGGCGGCCGTTTATATTATTCGACCTGTTCCGTTCTCGATTGTGAGAATGATGAAATTATTGATAAATTCTTAAAAAATCATAATGATTTTAAGGTGATGAGCGTCAGTTCGCCTATCGCCGCCGTAAATAAGAAATACGGTGTGCAGTTCTTGCCGCATCTTTCTTACGGCGCGGGGTTTTACGTTTGTAAAATGGAGAAAATCCGATAATGGATATACTTAACGATCTTACCGAAAGCGAACTTCTCGCCGCACTTACGTTATTTGGCGAAAAGTCCTTTCGGGCAAAGCAAATTTTCAGGGGTCTGCAGTCGGGGAAAGCGGTTTCCGAACTGACTGATATAAGTAAGGCGTTACGCGGAAAATTGCTCGAAAAATACGTCGATCAACCTGTAGAAATAATTGAAACGCTCGTGTCTGAAAAAGACGGATCGATGAAATTCCTTTTCAAACTGTACGACGGGAATATCGTCGAAGGAGTGTTGATGCGCTATAAATACGGCAATACTCAATGCGTTTCTACGCAGGTAGGTTGTCGCATGGGTTGCGCTTTTTGCGCGAGCGGTATAGGCGGACTTGTGCGGAATCTTTCCGCGGGCGAGATAATAGGACAAATAGAACAGGTAAACCGCTATCTCGGCGGGACGCTTGAAAAACGCGAAGTAACGAACGTTGTTTTAATGGGTAGCGGAGAACCGTTGGATAACTATGACAACGTCGTCAGGTTTTTAGGCTTACTTTCCGATAAAGACGGACTTAATGTCAGTCCGAGAAACGTAAGCCTGTCCACTTGCGGGATCGTGCCGAATATTTACAAGCTTGCAAGCGAAGGATTTGACGTAAATTTGACTATATCGCTACATAATCCGTTCGATGAAAA
>CAMNIW010000044.1 GCA_946540675.1 uncultured Clostridia bacterium
TAAGTGTAACACACCTTATCAATAGTCTTTTTAAGCGGCGATAATGCGGTCAACGCTGTGTTAAACTCCCTCGTAGTACGAGAGTACGACTTCGGTCGTTTGCCTCGCCTTGACAATCGGTATAACATACTTTTACAAGAGTTATTTGCTTCGCATTCTTGCCGCTTAAAATGCGAAGCACCGAAAAGTCGTCGTTTCGGATGATTTTTGCCGAGCGTGAGCGCAGACGTACTTGCCGTACTTCAAGCGAACGGTCGGTGAAAAGGGCTGAAACGCCGCCTTTTTCGGAAACTATTGATGAGATATGTTACACTTAACAGTTCTCCTTTTATCAAAGTTCGCGCGGGTCGTCCGCGTAGGGCATAACGGATATTTCGAGATTGCCGTTTTTTGTCCGGAGTTCGTCGATAAAATTCTTTTCTTCGGACGGGTCTTTTAGCGCTATTCTGTAAGTCAGCCTGAACATCGAACCCATTCCCGTGGTCTTTATTCCCGTTTGTTCGTGGGTTTTGAGATATTTGCCGAACACGTCGCCGAAAGCCGAACCGTATTCGAGATCTTCGGGGATCGTGATTTTAAGCACCTTTTCTTTCGAGAGCCGCGCGTTGTTGAAGAGCGGGACCGAAGCGAGTATAAAATAGATTGCGGGCACCGCCGCCGCGAGTATCGCCGCAAAGGCGAGATAGCCGAGTCCGCATATCGCGCCGATCCCTACCGAAGCAAACAGCGCGAGCATTTCTTCGGCTTTTCCCTGCGCCGAGCGGAAACGGATAAGACCCAGTCCCACCATCACCGCGGATACGGTCGTTATCGCGGTGGTCGTATCCGTCTTTATAAGGACGTTCAGCGCCGAGAAGGTCGCCGTGACGAGCGCGGGCAAAAGCGATACGGTTATAAAGAAACCCTTGCTCGAACGCAGTTTAAGCGAGAATATCGCGGCGGACAAAAGTCCGCACAGAAGGGATATTCCCATAGCGAGAAAAATAAGCGGAAAAGTCGTTCCCGACGAATATAACGAATCAAACATAGCCGTTCTCCTTTTTATAGGCTTCTCCGTATTTTGAGAAGCAGGTTTTATATATTTTGCCTTCGGAAAGGGCCGAAGCGAGCCAAAGGGGCATCGCCCCCGCGACCTTTATTTCTATTATCGTATAGCCGTCTTCGAGAAGGGGCTTTCCGCAAAGGGAAGAAGTAAGGTCGAGATCTTTTACGCGGTAGCGCGGTTTTTCGTCTATCGTGAGCCTGACGCTGCCGCTGCTATCGGAGTACGCCGTCCTGTCGTAGACGATAAGACATGACGGAACGAGCGTCTTGTAGTTATCGCGGAAGAAAGTTATCTCTTTGGATATCTGTCCTTCTCCGCAGGAATCTTTTTTGTAGCCGAAAAAGTTTTCGGCTTCCTTTACGGTAGTGGGAACTCTCCGTTTATATACGGTGCCGAGCGCCTTGCGTTTCAGTTCGAGATAGACGGTGGAGTTTTCGCTTGCGAGTCCGTAAGAGCGAAGACGTATTTTTTCCTTGAACGCGGGTTTTTCTATCGACGCGCGTATAAGCCGTTTATCGGGAGTGTCGAAGTAGAGCGAAGCGATGGAAGTAAGACCGTATTCGTCCGGTTTTACGTAGTCCGCCGTGCGGCTTTTAAGAAAGTCGGTCTGCGCTCTATTCGCCACGTATTTCATCTCGTATCTTTGCATAGAGCATATCGCCGCAGTCATAATATATATCTCCTTTTTCCTTCATAAGGTCGATTTACGGCTTAATTATGCAACGATAACTTAAATTTTAGTTAAATAAACCACGGTTTATGAAAAAAATACTTTTTTACCGACGAATTTCTGTTGTTTAATTCGACAAAATAGTGTAAAATGAAAATTGCGTGAAAACAGCGAAGGACGTAAAGGAACAAATGATTGAGATAAGAGAAGTACTTACGAAGAAAGAACGGAAAGAGTTTCTCAATTTTCCGATAAAACTTTATAAAGGCAATCCGTATTTCGTGCCGCCGCTTTACTCCGACGAGAAAAAGATATTCGATAAAGACTACGTTTACAACGAGATTTGCGACGTCGTTTTTTATCTTGCGTACAAGGACGGTAAGGTCGCCGGCAGGATATCGGGGATAATACAGAGATCGGCAAACGAGAAATGGGGGCAGACCCGCGCCCGTTTTACGAGATTCGATTGTATATACGATCAGGACGTGGCGAACGCTCTTTTCGACGCGGCGGTTTCCTGGGCGAAAGATAAAGGCATGACCGAGATAGTGGGACCGCTCGGGTATTCCGATCTCGAAAGGGAAGGTCTGCTTATAGAAGGATTCGACTACCTTTCCACGTACGAAGAACAGTATAACTATTCCTATTATCAAAAACTTATAGAAAATTACGGGTTTGAAAAAGACGTGGACTGGTTGGAGTATATGCTCTTCAAGCCCAAGACCAGAAACGACAAGATAAAGGAACTCAGTCGGAGAATGCTCGACAGATACGGCTTAACGCCCGTTCAGTCAAAGAGCATAAACGACTTTATAAAGGATTACGCCGACCAGTTTTTCGAGATAATAGACGACACGTATTCTCACCTTTACGGCACTATGCCTTTCACCCGCGGAATGATAGATATGATGATAGCGGGATTCAAGTCGATAGTAAGAAAGGACGACGTCGTAATAATAGTGGATAAAAACGGCAGGGCGGCGGGCTTTGCGGTGATGTTCCCGTCGATAGCCGAAGCGGTGGCTAAATCCAATGGGAAGATGACCCTTCCCTTTATATTCAGGTTTTTGAGAACGAAGAGAAAGCCGAAAGTCATCGATCTCGGACTTATCGGAGTGAGAAAGGAATACGAATCGAAAGGCGTCGCCACGATAATGATAGCAAGGCTTCTCGATATGCTTCACGACGGAGAGTGCGAGCATCTCGAAACCAACCTTATGCTCGAAGAAAACGCGCACATACTCAATCTTACGAAAAACTTTGACAGGAAACAACATAAAAGAAGAAGATGTTATATCAAACAAATATAACAAGGTAACGAAGATATGATAAATTACGGAGACATAAAAAGCATAGACGGCGAAATGTTCGACCTTTTCGTGTCGAGCGGAGCCGCGAAACTTAAGGTAAACGCGCAGACGGTCAACGATCTCAACGTTTTCCCGATCCCCGACGGCGACACGGGCGACAATATGTTCCGCACGATAAACGGCGGGGTCAACGCGATGAAGGGCGTTTCCGAAAACTCGATAGCCAAAAAGTCCAAAGCCCTTTCGGACGGAATGCTCCTTAACGCCAGGGGAAATTCGGGCGTTATACTCTCGCAGATATTCGCGGGGATAGCAAAGGGACTTCAGGACTCCGAAACGGCGGACATCAAAAAACTTTGCGAAGCGTTCGAAGAAGGCGTAAAGACGGCTTACGGCGCGGTCGTAAACCCCGTCGAAGGAACGATTCTTACCGTCGCGAGAGAAGCGGCGGAAGCGGCGACCGCAAGGCTTACGGCCGAGACCACTCTCGAAGCGTTCGCCAAAGACATAATAAACGAGATGCGAGCGTCGCTCGAACGCACTCCCGATCTTCTCGCGGTGCTTAAAGAAGCGGGCGTCATCGACAGCGGCGGCGCGGGGCTCTTGTTTATAGCCGAAGGCGCGGCGGAAGCGATAAACGGCGAGAGTGCCGAAGCGGGCGGCGGCGCGGAAGAAAAGGCGGTCGAACTCGACTTCAACAAATTCACGGAAGACAGCGTCATGCAGTTCGGTTACTGCACCGAATTTCTGTTAAGGCTTCAAAGGGCAAAGACCGACGTCGACAACTTCGACGTAAACGTCATTATAGATTACCTTTCGGAGATTGGCGACTCTATAGTCGCGTTCAAGACGGGCACGATAGTAAAAGTACACGTACACACGATGACGCCGCACAAAGTTCTCGAATTTTGTCAGCGTTACGGAGAATTTCTCACGATAAAGATAGAGAATATGACTCTCCAACACAACGAAACGCATTTCGCCGAGCCCGAACTTCCCAAGGTAAAGAAGAGCAGGCGCAAATTCGGACTTTGCACCGTTGCGACGGGCGTCGGAGTGATAGAAGTTTTTAAGGAACTCGGCGCGGACGTCGTTATCGACGGCGGACAGGGTAAAAATCCGTCCACGAGCGACTTCGTAAAGGCGTTCGAAGAGATAGACGCGGACAATATCTTCGTCCTTCCCAACAACGGCAATATAATAATGGCGGCAAGACAAGCAGCCGAACTCTACGACGGGGCGAAAGTCTACGTCGTTCCGAGCAAGAACATAGGACAGGCTTATGCGTCGCTGTCCATGCTCGATTACAGTTCGGAAAACGCCGACGAGATAGCGGCTACGCTCGAAGACGATATGAAAAACGTCGTAACGGGTATGGTGTGCAAGGCGATAAGGGACGTTACCGTCAACGGTGTCGAAGTCAAAAACGACGACTATATAGGATTTACCGACAAGACGATGCTCGCTTCCACTCCGGACAAGACCGAAACGCTCGTCAGGCTTTGCGAAGCGTTGGGTCTTGCGGAAAAGGAGTTTCTTACTCTCGTCTACGGCGCGGACGCCACCGACGAAGAGAAGATCGGTATGCGCGGCAAGGTAGCGGAAAAGTTCCCCGACGCGGAGATATACGAGATAGACGGAAAACAGGAAGTCTACGACGTTATAGCGATAATAGAATAATCGGAGCAAAAACAGCGGCGGCGGCCATATACCGCCGCCGCGCATAATTTTTCGACACGGACGGTATAATAGGATATGTCACTCGACCCGTTGTTTTTCGTCAACTCAATATTTCTCGGCGCGGGGCTCAGCATGGACGCGTTTTCGGTATCCGTCGCCGACGGACTTGCCGAGTCGTCTATGAAACGGGGCAAACGCCTTCTTATCGCGGGCACGTATGCGTTTTTTCAAGCCGCTATGCCCCTTCTCGGCTGGGTTTTCGTAAGGGGACTTTCGGAGAGTTTCGCGGCGTTTTCAAAGGCGGTCCCGTATATCGCTCTCGTTCTTTTATCGGCGATCGGGATAAAGATGATAATAGACGGGATAAGGAATAAAGGCAAAGAAAAACGCGGCGGGAAACTCGCTTTCGGAACGCTTATCCTGCAAGGCGTCGCTACGTCTATAGACGCCTTATCCGTCGGGTTTACCATAGCGGAATACACGGCGACGGGCGCGATCGTTTCCGCGATCATAATCGCGGCGGTAACTTTCGGACTGTGCGTTATAGCCCTTCTTATCGGCAAAAAGATAGGCGAAAAGATAACGGGCAAGGCGACCGCGATAGGCGGAGCGATACTGATACTTATAGGCATAGAGATTTTTTTAAGGGGAATATTGTAAAAAAACGGGTAAAATATTATTTGATTCGGTATTGACAAGGCGGTGGATGCGTGTTAGAATAATATAAAGAAATACGCCGAGTCAATGCCGCAGAAACGGGCGAAACGGTATACTTTCGCCAAATGACTAACGTTTCACGATGGTTTTTCGGGGAACGTTTTTTGTTTGCCCGTTCGGGCGAAAAGACGGGGCGGAAAGGGGAAAATATATGAGTTTGAACATCAGAAACATCGCGCTTATAGGTCACGGCGGGTCGGGTAAAACTTCGCTCGCCGAAGCCATGCTTTTCAACGGCGGAGTCATCGCTAAAATGGGCAAAACGACCGACGGAAACACCGTTATGGACTATTCGCCCGAAGAAGCCGAAAGGGGAATTTCGGTATCTCTTGCCTGCGCGTACGTAAAGTGGCAGGACGTAAGGATAAACATTGTCGACGTGCCCGGGTTTTACGATTTCGAAGGCGAATTTCAGGAAGCGCTTCGCGCGGTCGGGGCGGCGGTTCTCGTCGCGGACGCGTGCGGATACGTCTCTGTCGGCGCGGAAAAAGCCATAAATTACTGCCTTAAACGGCACGTACCCCTTATGATATTCATCAACGGCATAGACAAGGAAAACGCCGATTACGTAAAGACCGTGGAAGCCTTCCGCGCTATGTACGGCAGACGCGTCGCGACCATGCACGCTCCCATAATAAGGGATAAGAAAATGCAGGGCTACGTTTCGGTCATATCGGGCAAGGCTTACGAGTTTATACCCGGCGGAAGAGAAGAAATACCCGTTCCCAAGGAAATGGAAGGGGATATAGAAGACCTTAAACAGGGACTTATCGAAGCGGCGGCGGAAACTTCGGACGAATTTTTGGAAAAGTTCGACCGCGACGGCGGTTGGCTTTCCAACGACGATATAATAACGGGTATCCGTCAGGGGCTCAATTCCGGCGACACTATCCCCATACTCGGCGGCTCGGCGACTCAGAATATAGGCGTTATCAACCTTATGAACGAAATAGTCGAACTTATGCCTTCTCCGGAACAGAGAAGACCGGTCAAAGCCACGCTTTGCGATTCGGGCGAACAGACCGAAGTCGTATACGACTCTTCGCTCCCGTTTTCGGGGCAGATATTCAAGACCATAGTGGACCCGTTTGCGGGGAAACTCAATATGGTAAGGGTTTTCACGGGGTCGGTAAAGGCGGGAGATACGGTATACAACCCCAACAAAGACAGGGAAGAGAAGATAGGCGCGCTGTATTTCCTTAAAGGTAAAAAGCAGGAGCCCTGCGACGTTCTTAACGCGGGCGACATCGGCGCGATAGGAAAACTTTCCGATACCGGCACGGGCGACACGCTTTGCTCTCCGAAGAGAAAGATCCGGTTAAAGGATATCCGTATGCCCGCCGCGGTGTACGCAAAAGCGATAAAAGCGGTAAGATCCGAAGAAGACGACAAGGTCTTCCAGGGGCTCAACAAACTCAACGAAGAAGACAAGTCGTTCGTTATAGAAAAGAACGTCGAAACGGGCGAAACGGTAATACGCGGTCTCGGCGAAACCCAACTCGACGTAGTGTGCCAGAAACTCAAAAACAAATACGGCTGTACCGCCGTTCTTTCCGATCCCGCCATTGCGTATAAGGAGACCATAACGAAGAAAGTCGAAGCCGAAGGCAAACACAAAAAACAGTCGGGCGGAGCGGGGCAGTTCGGCGTGGTGAACATCCGTTTCGAAGCGGGTGCGGAAGACGGAGCGTTCGAGTTCGTTGACGAAACGGTCGGCGGCTCGGTACCCAAGCAATTTATACCCGCGGTCGAAAAAGGTCTTCGCGAAGCGATAAAGCAAGGACCGCTCGCCGGGTATCCCGTAGTCAATCTCAAATGCACGCTTTTCGACGGCAAGTATCACCCCGTCGACTCCAAGGAAGTGGCGTTCGTCTCGGCGGCGAAACTGTCGTTTGACGAAGCGATGCAAAAAGCCGCTCCCGTGCTTTTGGAACCCGTATATTCCTACACGATAACGGTGCCGTCGGACAATCTCGGCGACGTTCTGGGCGATATAAGCAAGCGCCGCGGCAGGGTTCTCGGTATGGACGGAGAAGAAGGGTATCAGAACGTTTCCGCGGAAGTTCCGCTTTCGGAGATGACCGAATACGCCATGGATCTCCGCAGCATGACGCAGGCGCGCGGAAGTTTCACGGGAGAGTTCGCGAGATACGAAACGGTCCCGTTTGAAATTCAGGAAAAGATAGCGAAAAAGAAATAACGGTATAAAAATACGACGCCGAGGCGATTTCGCCTCGGCGTTTTAAGATTATTTTCTTTCTTTTAGATAGGCTTCCTTTACCGCCTTTGCGACAGCCGCCGCGACGCCTTCGTCAAAAGCCTTGGGAAGAATATTCGTCGGGGAGAGTTCGCTTTCGGGTATAAACTCCGCCAAAGCCTTGCTCGCCGCGACTTTCATTTCGTCGGTTATGTCCTTCGCTCTCGCGTCGAGCGCGCCGCGGAATATTCCCGGAAAGGCGAGTACGTTGTTTACCTGATTGGGGTAGTCGCTCCTTCCCGAACCGACCACCGCCGCGCCTGCCTTTACGGCTAGTTCGGGCATTATTTCGGGTACGGGGTTTGCCATCGGGAAGACGACGGCGCCTTTGTTCATAGACTTTATCATATCTTCGTTCACTACGTTCGGGGCGGATACTCCTATAAATACGTCCGCACCCTTCATAGCGTCCTTAAGAGTTCCTTTCAAACCGTTCGCGTTGGTAACGTTCGCCATTTCGGCTTGCGCGGGGTTCATATTCGGGTTGGTCTTTTCGAGTATGCCGAACCTGTCGCACATAACTATGTTCTTCGCTCCCATAAGGATAAGGAATCTTGCTATCGCTATCCCTGCCGAACCCGCGCCGTTGACGACTATATTCACTTTATCTATCGCCTTATTCACGACTTTGAGAGCGTTGGTGAGAGCCGCGCCGAGAACTATCGCCGTGCCGTGCTGATCGTCGTGGAAAACGGGTATATCGCAAAGTTCTTTGAGTCGGCGTTCCACTTCGAAACATCTCGGGGCGGAAATGTCTTCGAGATTTATTCCGCCGAAACTTCCGGATATCAGATAAACCGTTCTGACTATCTCGTCCACGTCTTTACTCTTTATGCAGATGGGGATCGCGTCTATTCCGGCGAAGGTGCGGAAGAGCAGGCATTTGCCTTCCATAACGGGCATTCCCGCGACGGGTCCGATGTCTCCGAGACCGAGAACGGCGGTTCCGTCGGTAACGACGGCTACGGTGTTCCAGCGTCTTGTAAGGTCGTAACTCAACGATTCGTCTTTTTGTATTTCAAGGCAGGGCGCCGCGACTCCGGGCGTATACGCGAGAGAAAGGTCTTCTCTCGACTTTACTTCGACGCGCGGCGAAACTTCTATTTTTCCTTTCCACTCGTAATGTTTTTTAAGTGATTCTTCTTTAATTGACATAAAATCTCCTA
>CAMNIW010000045.1 GCA_946540675.1 uncultured Clostridia bacterium
GGGAGCATTTGGGGGTAGACAGTCGCTCGGTGCACGCGTTTATAATAGGCGAGCACGGCGACAGCGAAATAGTGACGTGGAGCAGCGCGACCGTGTCGGGCGTTCCGCTCAACGATTTTTGTCATATGCGCGGACATTACCACCACGAAGCGGCGATGGAAAGTATAGCGGAAGAAGTCAAAAACAGCGCGTATAAGATAATAGAGAAAAAGCGCGCGACGTATTTCGGGATAGCGATGTCCGTAAAGCGCATATGCGAAGCGATAATCCGCGACGAAAAGTCGATTTTACCCGTTTCGAGTATGCAACACGGAATGTACGGAATAGAAGGGCTTTGTCTTAGTATGCCCGCGATCGTCGGTAAAAACGGGGTCGAAACGCTTGTTCCGATAGACCTTAATTACAAGGAAACCGAAGAATTGAAAAAGTCCGCGGAAACTCTTAAAAAGACGCTGAAAGAAGCTTTTCCCGAAGCCTGAAGCGGCGTTTCGGAATAAATCCGACAAAAACTCATTATAATATAGTTGTCGGATATGAAAAAATCGAAGTCGGTAACAATTATTCTTGCCGTCGCCGTATTTACGACGATGGCATTTATTTTTTACAATTCGTCAAAGACGGGCAGGCAGTCCGCCGAAATATCCCGAAGGTGCGCCGTTGTCATAGCGCGCGTTTTTGTCAAGGACTATACCGAAAAACCGAAAAAAGAGCAGAGCGAAATAGTTATGAGTATAGAAAAACCGCTCAGAAAAGTCGCTCACTTTGCCGAATTTTTTATATTCGGTGCTATTGCTGCGGCGTTCTTTTTTGCGGTAAAACCGACGAAAAACGGGTATTCGGCGGCATTGTACGCGATACTCGTATGCGCGATATTTGCGTTGACCGACGAATATCATCAAGCCTTTGTAACGGGGCGCGGAGCGAGTTTAGCGGACGTACTTATCGACGTGACGGGCAGTTTTATAGGAGTCGCGTCGAGTTTTTGCGTGCGTGCGGCGATACTTAAAAAAATTAGGAAACGCGAGCGAAAAACGGTTGACAAAAACAGATAAAAATAATATACTAAACAAGGTCGTTGGGGCGAGTAGCGTTCTTTCGGCGTGAAAATCAAATAATACGCGCCATTAGCTCAATTGGATAGAGCGTTGGTCTACGGAACCAAAGGTTAGGGGTTCGAGTCCCTTATGGCGCGCCAAATTAACGGGATGCGGTTTTCCGCATCCCGTTAATTTTTTTTGCTTAAAAAGGGACTCGAACGGGCAGGGAGTCGCAAAGTAAAGAAAAAAATTTGTTTTTTACGATAAACTTTGCGACCAAACGGCCGATGAAACGGTCGTTTGCCGCCCCGGCGTGATAGCGACCGAAGGTTGCGGAGCGAGTCCCGTAATGTATTCAATGGGAGACCCTTATACCGCCTGACGGCGGTGGCGTTCGCAATCAATGATTGCTCGGCTGATGGCGCGCCAAATTAACGGGATGCGGTTTTCCGCATCCCGTTAATTTTTTTTTTGCTTAAAAAGGGACTCGAACGGGCAGTTCTAATGAGTTTTTATTAGAACAAAATATAAAAATCACGCACTTTGGCGCGCTTTTCTAAACACTCTTAAAAATGCCGAAAATGGCGAAATTCTAACGAAAATTCTAATAAGACCGTCAAAATCGCAAACAAAACGCACTCCTTTTCTAATCAAAAATGCACGTGTTTTACACGTATTTATGCACAATACTAAATTATTTATAGTTTTTATATATGTTAAAGAGAAAAATAAAGTTGCCGTTATCGGCAAAAACCGCGCTTTTCTCGCTGTCATTTTACTTGCTTTTTTGCCGATAATATGCTATACTTTCAGTATGAAATTTTTATCGGTATCGGAAATCGCAAAAAAATGGAATATCTCGGAGCGTAGCGTCAGGAATTATTGCGCTCTCGGTAAAATCGAAGGCGTGTTTCTAACGGGCAAAACTTGGAATATACCGGAAAACGCCGTAAAGCCCGACCGCGTAAACAAAAAGCAGTCCGAGCCTACTACTTTGCTTGAAATTTTACAGGCAGAAAAGAACAGCCGTATTTCGGGCGGGATATATCATAAAGTTCAGATAGAACTGACATACAATTCAAATCACATTGAAGGCAGCCGTCTTACGCACGACCAGACGAGATATATTTTTGAAACCAACACGATAGGGATAGAAAACGCCGCGGTAAACGTGGACGATATAGTGGAAACTTCTAACCACTTCCGCTGTATCGACTACGTTTTGGAAACGGCAAAAAAACCTTTATCCGAAACGCTTATCAAGGAATTGCATCGCATACTTAAAAGCGGAACGAGCGACAGTGGAAAAGATTGGTTTAACGTCGGCGAATACAAAAAATTCCCGAACGAAGTCGGCGGAAAAGAAACAGTATCGCCCGAAAAAGTTTCAGACGAAATGAAAGCGCTTATAAATGATTACAATGCGGTAAAAAAGAAAACGTTTGACGATATACTCGACTTTCATTACCGTTTCGAGAGTATTCACCCGTTTCAGGACGGAAACGGCAGAGTAGGCAGGCTTATTCTTTTCAAAGAGTGCTTGCGTAATAGTATTGTGCCGTTTATTATCGACGACGAACTTAAACTTTTCTATTATCGCGGCTTAAAAGAGTGGAGTAGCGATCGCGGATATTTGCGCGACACTTGTCTTACCGCGCAAGACAAATTCAAGCTTTGGCTCGATTATTTTAAGATAGGATATTAGGTAATATATGCGTGATTTAAATATTGATTTTTTAGAAGAATATAAATCCGTTGATAATATATGTAAAGACATTTTCGGCACGAGAGACGGGATAACAGAATATCTCAGGATAATGGAAAACATACCTTGGCAAGACTACAAATATGTTTCAACGTGGCATTCCGATTATTCTAAATTAAAACACACCAGATGGGTCCGCAATCAAATAACTCACGAAAACGGCACGATGGACAGTGATATATGTTCTCAAAACGATTTTGCTTGGATCAAAGATTTCAGATGGCGCTTACTTAATTCCAATGATCCGCTTACAATAATTCGACTTAAAAAAGAAGAAAAAGAAAAAAATCAAAGGTTACTTCAACAAGAGTTAAAAAAGAAACAAAACAACAACGGAATTAAAGAAACGAATAATGCCAAAGAGAAAAAGTCTCTTTGGGAAAGAATAAAAAAATTCTTTTGGAGTTAAAGAAAGTAATTAAAACAATATATTTTGAACTTTTACGGCGGAGCAAATTTGCTCCGCCGCTGATTATATTGTCGGTTTTGTTTTTTACGCTGAAAACGGCGTTTTGTTTATCCGTGCGGTGCCGTTTTCTCGGTGCGTTGCAACAAAAGCCGTTTGCAGGAATTGCAATAGATATTTGCACAAAATTATATTGAAGATATTATTTTTGTGTGTTACAATATAATATATAATATACTCAGGCAAGTATTGATATTCGGCAAAATCTTATCGTAGGATGTATTTGAGCGTTGCTTGCGATACGGTAATCCGAAAAATTAAGGTAAAAGGAGAGTATTATGAGAAAAATTTTCAAGGCAATCTCACTTGTTCTTAGCACACTCATTGCGACTACCGCGGTATCCTGTGCGAGTTCCGCCAATCGGGGTGATAAAAATGGAGAGAAAGTCGATCCGAACAGAACGCAATTAAGAGTATTTTATTATGCCGCAGGCTATGGTAACGCCTGGATACAGGAACTCAAGGTTAACTTTGAAAAAGCGTATAAGGACGTCTCGTTTGAAGACGGGAAAGTCGGCGTGCAGATTATGCCGAGAGGCGAGATGAAAGACTTTACGGTAAGCGACGTCAGAGACGGGACTTATGACGTTCTCTTTTTGGAAGCGCCTAAAAATTATTACAGTATGATGACGCAGGGGATTTTGGAGCCGCTTGACAGTTTTATGGAAGAGGCTAATCCGAACGACGGCGGAAAAAGTATTGCGAGCAAGATGACCGAACAGCAAAGGAGTTATTACTATTATAACAACCACTATTACGGCATACCGCACTACGCCGGGTCTTACGGTATAGTATATAATAAAGATATGTTTGACGAAAAGGGCTTTTATCTTGCCGCTACGCCGGATGAAGATACGGGAGATATTCTTATCTCGAAGTCGAATCCCGAAAAAAGCGTCGGGCCCGACGGGAAAAAGGGTACCGACGACGACGGACTTCCGCGTACTTACGACGAATTCTTCGCCCTTTGCGACGAAATAAACGCGCGCGGCGTCGATCCGATTTGTTTCCCGAGCCAGTATCGCGAGCACCATCTCAACGTGCTTATGGACAATCTTGTCGCAAACCATCTCGGAGCCGGGCAGACCGTACTCAATTGCACCTTTAACGGCACGGCAGACAGCCTTCTCGTCCTTAACGCGGACGGATCGCCTAAGAAGGGTGCGGACGGTAAATTTATAACCGAGAGCAAGGTTATAACCGAAGAAAACGGTTACGAACTTGCCCGTCAGGACGGTAAGTACTACGCGATGAACTTCATATACAGACTTCTTTCCAATAAAGATTATTATCCCGAAAAGACGTCTACCGAAGGAACGACGACTTCACATACGATGAACCAGCAGATGTATCTCGAAAACGAGAGCAGGGGACTTCGTTCCAGCGCCATGCTCGCCGACGGCGTGTGGTGGCAAATGGAAGCCGACGGAACGTTCAGACGTATGGCGGCGAGAGATGAAAAGTATTCCAAGGCGAACCGCAATTTCGGGTGGATGCAGTTGCCGCAGGCGACCGAAGAAGACGCCGAAGCGTTTGCAAGGGGAGATAAAAAGAGCGTATACAGCGATTATCTCAACGCCGTCGCGTGCGTAAAGGCGGGGCTTCCGGATTATTCCAAGAGATTGGCTTTCGAGTTCCTTAAATTTGCCTATACCGACGACGCTCTCGCAAAGTTTACCTATACGACGGGTGCGATAATCGGTATGGACTATCTCGATTCGATAGATATGTCGAAGCTCAACTATTTCAGCAGGAGCGTCGTAAACGCGGCTAAAAATTCCGACCTTGCGTACCGCGTATCGTCGAGTGCGTTCTATAACAGGAATATAAACAAACTTTCCGTTATGAACCTTTACGCCAACAACATCGGCGGCAATAACTATAAGACCATAGTTCCCGCCATTCTTGAAGGGAAGGTTACGGGCGAAGATTATTTCAAGAGTTATCAATCTTATTTCAAAAACCAGTTGTGGTCGTAACTGTCAATAAATATTAAGGGGAAACGTAATGGAGAAAACGAAACGCGCGCCGCTCGGGCAAAACACTGTAAAAAGTAAACTTTTTTACGCGCTTTTGCTCTTTATACCGACGTTGCAATTTATCGTATTTTATATAGTGGTACACGTCAACTCTTTCACTCTCGCCTTCAAAGTCTTTCCCGACGGAACGGCGAGAGCGTGGGAGTGGGATAAAGCCTTTTCCAACTTTACGGTATGGTTCAATGCGGACAAGGTAAGGTTTTTGAGCGCGATCAGCGTTTCGCTCAGGGCATATCTCATATCTCTTATCGTCGGCGTTCCGCTCGGTCTTTTCTTTTCTTACTATCTTTTCAAAAGGATGCCGGGGGCGAAGTTTTTCAGGGTAATACTCTTTATGCCTTCGATAATATCGGCGGCGGTTCTCGGCGTAATATATAAAATGGTCACCGACAACGTCGTAAGGGATCTTTTGGATCAATGGTTCGGCTTATCGGTCAATTTCTGGGGCGACGTAAGATACCGTTTCGGCACGATAATGTTTTTCAGCGTGTTTGTCAGTTTCGGTACGTCGGTACTTATGTATACCAACAAAATGACGTCTATCCCGCCCGAAATGCTCGAATCGGCGCAACTCGACGGGGCAAGCGGCATAAAGGAGTTCTGGTATATAGTACTTCCGCAAACGTACTCTATATTCACCGTGTTTATGATACAAAGCATAGCGGGCTGTTTTTCTAATCAATACAGCGTAATGATGCTTTTGGACGGCGGATACAGCGAGCCTACCGACGCAACGCCCATGGGCTATATGCTTTGGCACGGCGTAGAAAAACAAGCGGGCAACGTGGCGCTTATGACGCCATACGCGGCGCTCGGCGTTATGATAACGGTAGTCATAGTGCCCGTTACGTTCCTTGCGAGATACCTTCTCAACCGTTTCGGCTGGAAGGAAGAGTGAGAGGTGGAATATGAAGAGAAAACACGATAAATTTTCACCCCTTACGGTAATAATGCTGATAGTCCTTGTCCTGTACTGCCTTACGCTTTTCGGAATGCTCTTATGGGCAGTAATGCAGATATTCAAGGATTCCTACGAATTTCCGTACAACAGGATATGGTTTCCCAAGTTAAAGGACTTTACGCTCGTCAATTTCAGCGGAATGATCGAGTATGCCGATATGGAGTGGCTCGTCACGATGAAAGGGTCGAGAAGCGTTCCCATAACCGAGATAATATTCAACTCGATAGTTTATTCCGTCGGAGGAGCGTTCATACACGTTCTTGTGACGTGCATAGTCGCTTATCTCGCGTCCAAATATAAATACTGGTATTCGCGCATACTGTACGGTACGGTAATTATCGTAATGATAATTCCCGTCGTCGGCAGTCAGGCGTCCGAGATAGAGATACTTACCAAACTCGGACTTTACAACACGAGATACAGTTTCGTCGTCTTAAAAGCGGGCTTTGTCGGCATATATTTCCTTGTCTTTTACGAGATGTTCAGGAGTATTCCGAACGCGTACAGCGAAGCGGCGATGATCGACGGAGCAAACGACTGGTACGTAATGGTGCGCATATATATGCCGCTTATAAGAAACGTGTTTATGACGGTATTTTTAATAACTTTCATAACGTTCTGGAACGATTATCAGATGCCGCTTTTGTATATGCCGGACTATCCCACGCTTTCATACTTCCTGTTCAAACTTCAGACGTCGTCCAAGGCGATAGAACTTGCGGACGGAAGATTCGTCGATCTATCCTATCCCACGGTAAAGATGGCGGCAACGGTAGTGCTTATGACTCCCATACTCATCATCTTCATAACCCTTCACGATAAACTGATGGGAAATCTCACTATCGGCGGAGTCAAAGGCTGAAAGCCTTACGTAATTATTAAAATAATGTTAAAGGAGAAAATATGAAAAGGAAAGTAATATTTGCGTCGGCGCTCGCGGCGGTCGCGCTCGGAACTATAGGAGCGGCTGTATACGCCGCAAACCCGTTTGTCAGTACTTACGCTATGGAAAACTGGCAGGTAGGCGAAATCGACGAAAAATATTTATACGGAACTGTTTTTTCGGTTCCTTCCGCCACGGTAGAGATAGGCGGAGTCACCGCGGAAGCGACCTTTTCGGTCACGTATCCGGACGGGAAGACTACGATAGAAAACAACGTGGTACTCGATAAGGCGGGCATATATACGGTCAATTATTTTGCCGCCGTCGGCAACGTCCGTTGCGTCAGAGAAGAGAAATTTACCGTAGAAAAACAATCCTGGCTCGTAAAGGACGCGAAGAGCAGCGTGTATTACGGCGATTATTCCGATTACGGAGCCACGTCTTCGGGGCTTATAGTCAGGCTTGCCCATAAGGACGAACTCTCTTTCGCTAAACTCATCGATATGTCGTCGCTTAACGGTTCGGAGCATTTGATAGACGCGTTTATCACTCCGGACACAAGGGGAGTGTACGACTTCAACAAACTTATAGTGACCTATACCGATTCGATAGACAGTTCGGTATGGCTTCGCTACGAGATAAAGAGATACAGCATATACAATACGGTAGGACTTGCCAACTCTTTCGTTTCGGTCGCCGGCAACGGACAGAGTCAGACCGGATGGGAGCCGGGCAAAGGATACCACGTCAATAACGACAGTCTTGGCACGCCTATCGACTGTTCGTTCGTCGCTCAGCGCGGCGCAAACGGTTGGAGCGGTACGCCGCAGGACTATGTCCCCGACGTCAGGAAAATATATTTCTCGCTCAACACGACCACTATGGAAGCGCGCGCGCAGGGTTGGTACATGGCGGATCTCGACGACCCCGAATGCTATAAAGAACAATGGAAGGGCTTCCCCAGCGGAAAAGCGCGCCTTACCATATCGGCGGCGGGCTACAATTCCACCACCGCTAATTTCTGTATTACGGGCGTATACGGCATAGCCGATCTGTCCGAAGAACTGACTTCTTCGACGGACGAGCCCGATTTGCACGTATCTATAGAAAAGGACGGTATGCCGATGGGAAAAACGGGTGCGGCATATACGATACCCGCGGCTACCGCGCGCGACGTGTTCGCCGAGCCTTGCGACGTCAAAGTCAGCGTATGGCGCGATTACGCTACCGAAACACCCGTAAGCGTCAGCGTTGTCGGCGGTAAATTTTTACCCGCCGTTTCGGGCTGGTATACCGTGTTATATACGGCGACCGACGCCCGCGGCAACATTAAGACCGACACGAGAAACGTCTATATCGCGCAGGATCTCGCCGCCTTGACGGTGACGGTTCCGAGCGACGCTCAGAAAACGGCTTCTCTCGGCGAGTGGGTAGAAGTTCCCGTTCCCGAAACGAGTGGCGGAAGCGGTATGGCGACGGTTAAGGCTTCGGTCACGCACGACGGAGTTACGACGGAGATAACCGACGGATTCAGACCCGACGC
>CAMNIW010000046.1 GCA_946540675.1 uncultured Clostridia bacterium
CGACGACAATCCCGCCGCTAAAATAACCGCGTTATCTATTCGGTGTTTCTCTAAAAAAGCCACCCCTTCGTCTGTCAAGCGGTTTTGGTCAAGATAACCCGCAACTGTCAGATCCTTTATTCCATAACTTATTTGTTCTTCGGTTTTGAACAACTCGCGGGCAAGTTCGTCAACCGCAACCGTGTTGTTTTCTTTGATAAGCCTTAATATATCAAATTGAATTTTATTCATAATTAACTCCTTTACCTTTAGTGTGACCTTAAATTTTATATGCGGTAAACGTGTGATGAGTGACCCGCTTATCTTCCGGCGGCAACTCCATATAATTCCCGTACAAATTCGTTAAAAACTCATCATAGTTTTTCATCGCCGCAAACGTTTCGCCCTCAAAAACAATATCGATCTTATCATCGTATAAGGAACGATTCATAATTTCCTTATCTCCGTAACAACCGCAAACGACTCCGACTTTTTCCGACTTTTCAAAACTCGTTTTGCTGTAAATTTTTTCTATCTTTTTTATAAGCCTGCGCTGATTAACGCATCTGCTTAATATGTAAAATACAAACCTTATCGGCTCTATATACCATTTACGCCTTTTATTTCTGAAAAACTTCTGCCAGTTGGAAGCCGTCAAAAGACTTCTCTTAAAGCGTGATTTATGGAGTAATTTCAACGCTTCCGAATAGTCGTTTCCGAGCCCGTCCACAGGAAAAATATCTACGTATACTCCATATTCGGACTTTCGCCTGTTTACGTATTTTTCTTCGCACACGGTATCTTTATCGTACGCTTTTGCGTATAATTCGGTAAAATTTTTATCCGTTTGATAACACGCGACGCCGAACGCCGTATCGTTATTTTTACAATAATCTATAAATTTTTCGTAATCCGGACGGGGCATACATATATCTATATCATCGTCCCACGGAATATATCCGCCGTGCCTGACGGCCCCAAGCAACGTTCCTCCGTCCAAAAAATATCTGATATTCTGAGCGTCGCAAACTTCTTTGACTTGACATAAAACTTTGAACGCAATACGCTTTAGCTCAAGTGTCGTTATTTCGATCATAAATCGCCTCGGTAGTGTTTTTTGGTTCCGTCTCTTTATTTTCTCGCAAATTTTTTGAACGCCCACTGTCTCATTCCGTTGGGCATCAACACGTAAAGTATAAATCTTACCGTTTTTGCCTTAAAATATTGAAAACCGGTTATTATCTTGTTTTTCTTCATAAACTTAAACAAGTCCCGCTCGCTTTTATAGTACTTATACCCACCGCGCCTTCTGAACGTGTTTTTATCTATCCTTGCAAACACGAGATTTTCCGGAATATTTTTGAATTTACACCCCGCAAGATACATCCGTACCCACAGGTAACTGTCTTCATCGTAATGCCAAGGCAAATATCCGCCCGCCTTTATAAGTTCGGATTTTTTCATCATTACGGTCATATGGTTGAACGGACATCTCTTTTTAAGATAATCGCAAATATCTTTATGTTCGGCAGGAAGCTTTCTTTCGGATACCACGTTGGAAATATCCCCTATAAATTCCGCAATATCGGAACCGACAATAGACAACTCTTCGTCTTCTTCAAAACATTTAAGTTGTTTTTCGCACCTTTCGGCAATACATATATCGTCGGTATCCATTCTTGCGATGAGCTCATACCGACAATAATCCGTGCCTGTTCTCAAAGCGTTGCCGAGTCCGACGTTGTTTTCTATCGGAACAACTGTATATAAAGACGGATTTTTACCCGCGAGATCGTCTATATAATTTTTCAGGTCTTCGGGAATTTGCCCGTCTATAACTATTACTATCTGAGATGGTTTTACGGTCTGGTTTTCCATACTTTCGACCGTAAGTTTCATTTCATCCGTTTTGGTGTTTTTATACACCGACGTCAAAAAACAATATTCCGACATACAAGTACCCATTATAAATATATTTGATAATACCAATTATACAATATTAGTCGCATAAATGCAATTGATTTTCCGAGTATTGCCGAATACTTGCTCCGTCGCGGCGGCAAAACGGCAAAAACCCCGCCTCGAAATTGCCGCGGCGGGGTTAAAATTTTCTTATTTATATAGGTCTTTCTTCGTTAGAAAGAAACGCGTACGCGACCGCGTCCGGACCTAAATGAGATCCGATTATGGGTCCTATCATCCTTATCTCGGTCGTCACGCCGTACGCTTCTTTAAGTTGCGCCGCAAGATCTTGCGCAAGTTCTTCGTTGTCGGTGTGCGCTACGTATACCGTCGGATAGTCGGCGTTTAAGGTGTACTTCTCGAACTCCTTGACTATTGTCTTGAAAGTCTTTTTAAGCCCCCTTACCTTCATATAGTTTTCGAGTTTGCCTATCTTGTTGAACACTATTACGGGGTGTATGTCGAGCATCGTTCCGACGACGGCCGCCGCGCCCGATATACGTCCGCCGCGCTTTAAGTACATAAGGTCCTTGACCACGATAAAGTGCTGTATCTTTTCCTTTACCGAATTGACGTAGTCGTACGTCTCCTGCAAGGTCTTGCCCTTGTCGCGCATATCGACGGCGATGTTTACGAGCATCCCCTGTCCGACCGTCGTCGTGTGGCTCTCGACGCAAAGCACGTGAAAGTCGGGATAAGTCTTTTGTACTTCTTCCACCGCCTGACGCGCAACGTCGACCGTGGGCGAAAGCCCGTAACTTATTGTAAAGTGTATGGCTTCCTTTACTCCCCTTTGCGCCATATCGTAAAAATGTTCGAGATGGCAGGCGTAGTTGAGCATACTCGTCTTAGATACGATGCCCGCGCGGAGTTTATCGTAATATTCTTTATATTCTTCTTTCGTCTGATAGTCGTCGAGATATTCGTTCAATCCGTCTTTCTCCGCAAGCGTATAGTGCAGCGGAACGAAGAACAATCCTTTTTCCCGTATCTCTTCGGCATAAAGATCGCACGTCGAATCGGTGGAAACATCAAAATTTTTCATACCGTTATCTCCTTTTTGAGATTTTCTTATAGTATAACAAAAAAATTTTCTTTTGTATACGGATTTGCGGATTTGTTTGTACAATTAGTGAAATATTCAACACCGCAGTGCTTTAATGTAGAACAATTACGCGGTCGCAAACAAGTTTGCGACCGCGTTTTTTACAATTTACGCTATGATCTTTTTTACGACTTCGGGCTGTTTCAGACCCAGAACGACGTCTTTGTCTATGATTATCTTTTCGACGTCTTCTTCGGACGGTATGTCGTACATACTGTCGAGCATAAGGTTCTCGAAAATAGTCCTTAAACCCCTTGCTCCCGTCTTTAAGGCGATGGCTTTTTTGGCGACTTCACGAACCGCGTCGTCGGTTATCACGAGTTCAACGTGGTCGAGCCCGACGAGTTTGCGGTATTGCTTTACTATCGCGTTTTTAGGCTCGGTCATAATCTTTACGAGCGCGGTTTCGTCGAGCGCGTGAAGTCCGACCACTATGGGTATTCTCCCGACAAATTCGGGTATAAGTCCGTATTTGGTCAGATCGTGCGGCTGGATCTCGTCTACGTAAGCGTCCGAAACGTCGACGTTTTTGGGACTCCCCAAAAATCCGAACGAAGAATTGTCCTTTCGCTTGTTGACTATCTTGTCGAGCCCCACGAACGCTCCGCCGCATATAAACAAAATGTTGGTGGTGTCTATCCTTATGAAATCCTGCTGGGGGTGTTTTCTTCCGCCCTGCGGGGGCACGGACGCCACGGTGGACTCTATGATTTTGAGAAGAGCCTGCTGAACGCCTTCGCCGCTGACGTCGCGGGTTATCGAGACGTTTTCGCTTTTACGGGCGATCTTGTCTATCTCGTCGATATAGATTATTCCGCGCTGAGCCTTTTCCACGTCGTAATCGGCGTTTTGTATGAGTTTGAGCAAGATATTCTCGACGTCTTCCCCGACGTAGCCCGCTTCGGTGAGAGTCGTCGCGTCGGCGACCGCAAACGGAACGTTGAGTATCTTGGCAAGCGTTCTCGCAAGCAAAGTCTTGCCCGATCCCGTGGGACCGAGTAAAAGTATATTGCTCTTTTCTATTTCGGTGTCGTCGCCCTTGTCGGCCACGGCGTTCACCCTTTTATAATGGTTGTATACGGCGACCGAAAGCACTTTTTTGGCTTTGTCCTGTCCGACGATATACTTGTCGAGTTCGGCTTTTATCTCGTGCGGTTTGAGAAGTTTTACGGCTTTCGGCGACTGTTTTTCTTCGGTCGCCGCGAGAACTTCCCTGCACGTCTCTATACACTCGTCGCAAATATATACGCCGTTGGGTCCCGCCACGAGTTTTTTTGCGAGATCCTTGGGTTTTCCGCAAAAAGAGCAGAACATTTCGTCGTCTTTATTATATTTGGTCATTTCGGTTAAATCCTTTTAGGTTGAACTTTGTCTATTATCCCGTATCCGAGAGCCTGTTCCGCCGTGAGATAGTTGTCGCGGTCGGTGTCTTTCTCGATCTGTTCTACGGGTTTGCCGGTGTTTTCGGCGAGTATGGCGTTGAGCCTTTTCCTGATTTCGAGAATATGCTCCGCCTGTATCTTTATGTCGCTCGCCTGTCCCTGCGCGCCGCCGAGCGGCTGGTGTATCATTATCTCGCTGGACGGAAGGGCGTAACGCTTGCCTTTGGTCCCGCTGGAAAGAAGGAACGCGCCCATGCTCGCCGCCATACCGACGCAAATGGTGGAAACGTCGCACTTGATGAAGTTCATCGTGTCGTATATGGCGAGCCCTGCGGTAACGCTTCCGCCCGGACTGTTTATATATATGTTGATGTCCTTTTCGGCGTCGACGTGTTCGAGATACAAAAGTTCCGCTACGACTGTGTTGGCGACCGCGTCGTCTATCTCGCCGGTTATGAAAATTATTCTCTCTTCGAGTAATTTGGAATAGATGTCGTAAGACCTTTCGCCCCTGTCGGTCTGGTCCACGACCATAGGTATAAGAGCCATATTTTTTTCTCCGTTTATAAAAACGGGGGTAATACTTTCAACGGAAAACTATTACCCCTTTTTTTGTTTTAAGCGATCTCGTTGTTTTCGGTAAGGAATTTGAAAAGTTTGTCGATTATCACGTCGTTGCGGATATAATCTCTCTGCTTTTCGTTCATTCCCTTGGAATACTCTTCGACGGTCTTTTTAGCCGCCGCCGCGCGTTCCGCTATCTTCGCTTCAACTTCTTCTTCGGTAGCGTCGATCTTTTCGTCGGTAAGTATCTTGTCTATAACGAGTTGACTCTTGACGTTTTGTTCCGCCTGCGCTTTATAGCCCGCTCTGAACTCTTCCATAGTCTTGCCGGTATATTTGAGATACCCGTCGATATCCATACCCGAATACATAAGTTGATATCTGACGTTCTGGACGATGTTGTCTATCTGCCTTTCGATGAGCGCGTCGGGGATTTCGACTTCGCTCGTTTCGGTTATCGCCTTTATTATCTTATCTTCAGTCTCGGATTTCGCCCTTTGCGCGTTTGCCTTTTCAAGCCTTTCGCGTATGGCGGCCTTGTACGCTTCGACCGTTTCGTCGCCCGTCTTTTCCTTGACGAATTCGTCGGTGAGTTCGGGAAGTTTCTTTTCCTTTATCTCGCGGAGAGTAACCGTGAACACCGCGTCTTTACCCGCGAGTTCCTTTGCTCCGTACTCATCGGGGAATCTGACGTTTATATCCTTGGTCTCGCCGACGTTCATACCGACGACGCCGTCTTCGAATCCGGGAATAAACTGTCCGCTTCCCAAAGTGAGATTCTGATTTTCCGCCGTGCCGCCGTCGAACTTGACGCCGTCTATCGCGCCCGAGTAGTCGATAACGGTTATATCGCCGTTTTTCGCCGCTCTTCCTTCGACTTTTTCCTGAGTGGCGTGCTGCTCTAAAAGCCTGTTCACTTCGGTAGTCACGTCGTCGTCGTTTACATTATACTCAACTTTTTCGATCTTTATACCTTTGTATGCGCCGATTTTGACTTCGGGTTTTACCGCGACGGTAGCCGTCATCGTTATTCCCTTGTCGTCTATCTTGTCGATGCCGAGAACGGGCGAATCGACGGGATATATCGTCTCGGTCTCTTTGTCGAGAACGTCGTAGTAATATTTGCCGAACGCTTCGTTTATGGCGTCTTCATAGAAAACTTCTTTGCCGTAAACGCGGTCTATAACGTTTTTGGGAACGTGTCCTTTTCTGAAGCCGTTGACCCTGTATTTTGCCTTGGTCTTCTCGTAAGCGGCCTGCTGAGCCGCCGTCCACTCTTTCTCGGTAAGCGTTATCTTTATCTTTACCGTGCTTTTTTCGCCTGCTTCGTAACTGTATTTCATACCTGTCTCCTGTTTGCACTTATGGTTTCCTATGTATTTTAGCACATTTTATTGCGATTTGCAAATTTTTCCGTCTATAAAATTTTACTTTTGAAAGGTTTTTATATATAATTATCTTATAAACGCCGCGACAAACGGAATTTTCGGCTTGTCGCGGCTCGGAGAAAGAAAATTATGCCACAGGACGCATTTACCCTGCTCGCGGTCACGCGCGAACTGAATAATAAACTGAAAGGCGCGAAGATAAACAGGGTCAGCCAACCCGACCGCGACGACGTGTATCTTCTCACCTATTCTCAACTCGGAACGAAAACGCTCGTTCTCTCTACCAACGCGCAGACTTGCAGGATAGGTTTTACTTCGCGTGAAAAACCGAATCCGAAAGTCGCGTACAACTTCTGTATGCTTCTCCGCAAGCACCTTCTCGGCGCGACGATAGACGAAATATCTCTTATCGGCTTCGAGAGAATAGTCAAGATCGACTTTTCGGGAAGAAACGACTTCCGCGAAACGGTAAAAAAGACTCTCTATCTCGAAGTCATGGGCAAATACTCCAACCTTATACTCACCGAAAACGGAATTATAGCGGGGTGTCTTAAAAACGCGCCGCTCGACGTCGCGACCACGCGCGTAACTCTCTCCGGTGCGGAATACAAACTCCCCAAGCCGCAGGACAAAGCCGATATATTCGACAGGGAAGAAACGGTAAAAAGACTTTCGCTCTTTTCGGGCGGGGACTTCGCGGACTTTGTGTTCAATAACCTTAAAGGTATCGCTTATCCCACCGCCGCGGAGATAGCCGAAAGGTGTTACGTCGACGGCGACGTGCAAAAAACTTATGAACGTATATATAATTTCGTGAACGATCCCGACGTAAACCCCTGTGTTTCGGGTGAAGGAAAAACCAAGGATTTTTACGTTTTTAAGTACAGTGCGACCCTTTCGCCGACGGTCTTTTATGACAGTATAACCGACGCGCAGGACGCTTTTTATTCCGAAAAAGAAGCGGGAAAAGAGTTTTCTTTCAAACAAAAACAACTGCTCGACAAGGTCAACGGACTTATAAAAAAATACGCCAAAAGGCTTCAGGGAGAGAGCGAAAAATTGCTCTCCGCCGAAAACTACGACCTTTTAAGGATAAAGGGAGAACTTATAACCGCAAACTTATATAAGTTAAAGCAAGGCGAGAGCGAGTGCGTGCTCGAAAACTATTACGACGACTACAAACCGCTGAAAATAACGCTCGACAAAAACCTTACGCCGAACGCCAACGCTCAAAAGTATTTCAAAAAGTACGCCAAGGAAAAACGGACGGTGGAGATAATAATCCCCCAAAAGGAGCAGACCGAAAAGGAACTTTCATATCTCAGATCGGTTTCTTTCGAGATCGCGGCGGCGAAGGATATAACCGACTTCGGGGATATAGAAGACGAACTTATATCCGCAGGCATTCTCCCCGCGCCGAAATTCAAAAAGAAGAAGACCGAAGAGAGCCCTTACAGGACGTACCTTATAGGCGGCTACGTCGTAAAATGCGGCAAAAACAACGTGCAAAACGACAGGTTGACGTCTCGGGCGTTCAAGGACGATATGTGGCTGCACGCAAAAAACTTCCACTCTTCGCACGTCATAATAGAGACCAAGGGCGACAAGATCCCCGACGACGTTATACGGCAGGCGGCGGAGATATGCGCATATTACAGCGACGCGCGCGAAGGCAGTAAAGTCCCCGTGGACTACGCTCTCAAAAAATTCGTAAAAAAGCCGCCCAAGGCAAAACCGGGCAGCGTCGTTTACACCGACTATAAGACTTGTCTTGTATCCCCGTCTTCCCACGAAGAATTTATAAAATAACTTACGGCCCGTCCGCGTTCCGCGGACGGGCCGTGATTTGTAATGAAGAGTAAGCCCCTATCGCCACTCTTCTATCCGCCCGATCCCCGTCGGCGAAAGAATTATCGCGCAAGGTTCCCGCACCGAAAGAGAAATCTTTCGGTGCGCTTATCGCTTTTTAACGCCGAAGACCGACGCTTGATTTGCCGCGTCGCTTACGGATTTACTTACTCATACGACGTCAATTGTTTTCAAAAATTCCGCAAACGTCATACGACAAACGGGGCGCGATCCCGCTA
>CAMNIW010000047.1 GCA_946540675.1 uncultured Clostridia bacterium
CGGTGATAAGCGGTGCGGACAACGTAGTATTCGGTGAAGATTACCGTTTTACGGTAAGTTTTGAAACGGGTTATGTGGCAGACGATGATTTTGAAGTCCTGATCGAAGGCGACCCTGCGGAATACGTCGAATCGGAACAAATATATATCGTAAGAAACGTATCGTCAGGCTTTATGGTAGAAGTAAGGGGAGTGAAAGAAGTCGTTTACAGCGTTTCGTACGTTTGCGATTACGAAGACGCTTTGTTAAATCAGACGGAATCCTTAAAGGGCACGACCGCGAACTACGTATGCAAAATCAATCTGTCGGAAAAATATACGCAATGCCTGAACTCTATTGAAGTTTACTACTCGGTTGACGGCACGGAAACCAAGGTGGAAGCGAACGAAAATCAAGAATACGTTATCGCAAATCCTCAATCGGATATGGAGATCGTGGTTAAAAACGTTTCTTTGAATACGTATAACGTGGATTTCTTGCTTAACGGTGAGATAAAATATACGCAAAACGGCGTTACGGTCGGCACCGAACTTACCTACGAACAGCTTACCGCGGCAAAAGAAGCGGTGATGCAAGGCGTGGACGGTACGTTTGTCGGTTGGGAAGAGAGTCTCGGGTATGTAACGGAAGACTGTCGGTTAAACGCGGTGGTAGCAAAGGGTGAAACGGTAAACATCGGCAACGGCTTTGCGAGCGCGACCGAAACGGACGGCGCACCCGTCGGTTATGAAAAGGCATATAAAGAAACTGCCGTTTGGGATGAAGCGAACGCGTCCACAGGCGGCGCGAAAACCGTATGGGCAAACATTGCGGAAAAAGATATCGAGCCGTATAAGGCGATCTATTTCCTGATAAAACCCGAAAAGAGTTGGATATTATTCGACGGTTGGTCGCATTATCTCGCCAACGGCGACAGCCGGATTGAAGGCACCATCGCCGTTTGGACGCTTGTTAAGGCGGAAAGGGTGGAGAACGGTTGGAACGTAACTTTCAACGGCACGACTACTTTCCGTGAAGGATCGTTTTTGAATGAAATTCTGACTTTTGAATACGACGCTCGTACGGCGGAACTCGGTTTTGAGAATTGCGTGCCCGCGGAAATTTCCGTAACGGATATGATTGCCGTAAAAGACGAAAATTACGTTGAAGGCGTAAGAGAAGTTGCGACGGATCGCATTTTCATCAACTCGACGCTTTCCGAAGAAACCGCTCCTAAAGGTTACGCTAACGTGTATCACGAAAAAGCCGTTTGGGACGAAAGCAAGAAATCTTCCGGCGGCGCCGCTACGGTTTGGGCGGATATCGTAAATTGCGAAGTATCCAAATATAAGATGTTGACGTTCAAGGTAAAGGTGAGCGGAAGTTGGATATTATTCGACGGTTGGGCACATTATTTCTCTTCCGATAACAAATGGATCACCGTAACTATGGAAAAGACGGGATCCGGTTGGGATATTGTTTTTGGCGGTTCTAAGACTTCTCGTGTGGGAACAAATCTTAAAGATTTGTTGAAGATGGAACTTGACGCGCGTACGGTAGAAGGCGGATATGCGGATTGCGTTCCTTCCGAAATATGGACGACCGAGATCATCGGCGTATTGGATGAAAATTATGTGGAAGCGGAGTTTGTCAAAATCGCGGACAGCGCATACGACGCAGGCGTAGACGTAGGCGGCGGGGCGAAGTTCGAAAAGACTACCGAAATCTCGGCGGCACCCGGTTTTGAAAACGTTTACAAGTATCAATCGACGGAATACAATATCCACGGAAAGAGTTTCTGCGGAGTGGATCTGACGGCGTATAAAACGGTAACTTTCGCGTTAAAGACGGCGAGTTTTAACTTCAACAACGAAACGACCAAAGAAACCAACGACTGGATGATCTTCACGTTGACTCAGACTTCCGCGGCCACGTGGGATCTGAAAGTGACCTGCAACGGAGCAACGATTTACGAAAAGACGGGTTTGAACGGCGCGTACGCGACCAACGAAAACTATACGAACAACGCGCTTGACGCGATTTTGTACGGCAATCCTTCGGGGTTCTATCCGCAGATAAAGGACGGAGAATTGACAGTTTACGTATCCGAACTTCGCGGAGAGAAAGAGTAAACGATCACAATGTAAAAACGAAGCGGGCGTGCGCGCCCGCTTCGATTCTGCGTTTTGGGGGCTTTATATGGAAAAAAACGATTTAGAAATTTATCCCAAAGTATTATCGGCGGATAAAAGTCAGAAAATTTACGTGCGGTGCAATTCCGGGCATATCGGCGAAGAAGAGGCGCTGTATATAAAAATTCAACCTATGGAAGTTTATGCGGTAAAGCACACGGCTCTTTATCGCGTGGATGAAGAAGAACGGTATTCTTACGTCAGATTACAAGCCTTGGGAAACGGGTTGTTTATGACTGAATATACTTTTTCCGGCGAGCAAAGATATGACGTGAAAATAAAGCGTAACGAAGAAATCGTTTACCGTACCCATATATATTCCGTGAATAGCGATTTGGTAGGAACGGAGGTTTTCAAAGGAGATACGCATTTGCATACTGACCGTTCGGACGGAGAAGGCACGCCTTTCGAGGTAGGATGCTCTTATAGGGCGGCGGGATACGATTTTATCGCAATTACGGACCATCATCTGTATAAACCGTCTTTGGAAGGTAAAGAGATTTTTGAAAAACTTACCGATAAATTTACGGTTTTCAGAGGAGAAGAGATCCATAACAGGGGTATGGGCTATATTCATATTATCAATTTCGACGGCGATTTCAGCGTCAATGAGATCATAGAAAAGCAGGACGATTACGTACAAAAAGAAGTGAAGCGTATTCTGCAAACGACCGACTTTGATGAAAACGTCGCGGATCGATACGATTGCGCTTACCGCATTTTCATATCGGAACAGATAAGAAAAGGAAACGGCGTCGCGATCATGGCTCACCCGTATTGGGATTGTTACGGCGAATATCATATGCCGACGGCTACCGTGGAATATTTGTTAAAGCGCGGACACTATGACGCGTTGGAAGTTTTGGCGGGATGTGATATCAAGGGACAAAACGGCAGTAATTTACAAGTGGCGCTTTGGGGGGATTTGCGCGCGCAAGGCGTAAAGATCCCCGTTTTGGGAGCGTCCGATTCTCATAGTTGCGTCGCAAAGGATTCGCGTTTTAACAAACAGTATTCGCTGATTTTCGCAAAAGACGTCGGACATATCAAAGAGAGTATAAAAGCGGAACGCTCCGTGGCGGTACTATCGGACGATTTAACCAATTACTTTGTATTCGGGCAATATCGTTTTGTCAAATACGCGCGGTTTATGATGGACGAATATTTCCCACGATACGTTAAGCTTGCGCGTAAACACGCGTTGGCGTTGTCGCGGCAAGACAAGGCGAAAATAAAGAAAGCGGAAAAGGAAATCGACGCCTATAAAAAAGAGTTTTTCGGTTGGTAAATCGGAAGAAATTTCGGTAAAGAGAGAGAAATATTTTCGGCTCGATCGGTTAGTTAAAATGGAACTGATTTGTTTACAAATTGATATCGCAAGACAAAAAGAAAGCGTAGAATATATAAAAAGTTATATCGATTTCGCTAAAAGCAGCGGATACAATACTCTTATCGTATATCTGGAAAATGCCGTACGTACCGAAGATACGGCGTTTTTCAAGGAAGAAGAATCGTATTCGCCGGAAGAGATCTCCTTGTTTGTCGATTATGCCGAAGAACGCGGTATGGACGTGATACCGGCTTTTGAAAACTTAGGGCATTTGGAACAATTTATGAAATATCCGCAGTTTGCGGATATTTCCGAATGTATAGACGGGGCGTCGGTAGGCAGAGAGTTATATCCTTTCGCTCTCGGGACGTGCGGTTGCACGTCGAACCCCCGTTTGTACGAGATAACGGATAAATACATTACGGACGTATGTAAGTTATTCCACAGCAAATACGTGCATATGGGGCTTGACGAACCTTTTGATTTTGCGGTTTGCGCGCGTTGCAGGGCGGAAACGGAAAAAGGGAAAACGAAAGCGGATCTGTTTTACGAACACGTAATGCACAGTTATGAGTTGGTGAAAAGTATGGGAAAAACCATGCTGATGTGGGACGACTTTTTCGAGTATGCCGACATAGCCGACAGATTGCCGCGCGACATCGTTTTATGCGACTGGAATTATAATTTTGTAGCGGATATACCGAGCGGACATTGGACGAACAGGATAAGAAAGGATTGGTTTGACTATTATGACCGATTAGGCTTTAGGTATATGTTTTGCGCGTATGCCAACGGCGGCTCGTGTACTTACAACGTAGATACGCTGACGGAATATGCGGAGAAATATCATCCTATGGGAGCAATTCTGACTTCTTGGGAAAAATCCGATTGCTTTTATCTCGGCACGTATCCGTTGATCGCGTATGCGGGGAAAAAGTGGAACGGAGAAATCGGGAGCGAGCAAGATTGTCTTGCCGTATATCGGGATGTTGTGGGATCTGAGACTTGCGCCGAAAAACTGCTTACCCTGCAAACGCCTTCTTTTTACGGCGGATATACCGACGTCGACGAGGTTTGCGAAAATGACAATTTGACAAAAACGGTATTACGCAACGGCATTTACGCTTCTTTACCGGTTTTGAAAAGATCCGCGGCAAAGGCTCGGGGATTACAAAAAGATGTCGTTACGGATATTTACGATTATTATTCGTGGATTTTTCTGGGACTTCGTTTGGAAAAGTTAGGCACAAAGATATTTGATTTTTACGAAACGAATACCGTAAAAAAGGAATATTTGTATAAACGTATCGACGCGCTTATATGCGGATACGCGGAGTTGGAAAAAAACGAAAGATTTCTTTGGGAAAAGTATCGCCGCGGAATAATAAGCCGCGATAATGCGCTTGACAAGAAGTACGGCGATATTCGGAACAAACTCTTACGCATTCGTGCGAGTGTGGAAAAATCCGAAGGTGAGGGCGTTTTATACGCCGATTTAATGCTGCACGACGGATTTGGTACTCCGCGAGTGGAAATTCGGTGTAAATACGACGGCGAACGCAATGAAAAACAGATATATAAAGGGGGAATAAAATCTTCGATGGCCGGTTTTGAGTCCGGCGGGTGTTACACTTTGCGTTTCAGAACGGAAAACAAAAAACCCGAATATATTATTTTTTCATTATGGGGCGAAAGCGCGTTATATCCTATGCATTTCAGATATAGTTATAACGATAAAAAGGCGGTTGTCCGTAAGGCGGAAAGACTGTCCGGGCACGTGGAGAACGAAAAGAATTTATTATACAACGATACTCGCTTCGCGACGATGGGTTATGACGACGGGATTATGCATTTTAATAACGTCGCGTTATCAAAAGAGCGAAGTCGGGTTAAAATATTTTTTGAGTAAACAACGCGGGTTTCCTTTAACGGAAACCCGCGTTGTTATTATAATTGAGTGGAAATTTTTACTTTTTTTCGATATTGTCCCGGAGACAGACCGAAACGTTTTTTAAAACTTAACTGAAATTGCGACAGTGTCGAATATCCCGACGCCATGGCAACGTCCAATATTTTCATATCGGTTGTATGCAATAAGTTTCTCGCATAACGTAAGCGATAATCGGAGAGATATTCGTGCGGAGTCTTGTCGAGATATTTTTTGAACAGGCGATAAAGTTGCATGCGCGAATAACCTAATTTTTCACATAAGTCCTGTACGGTATAAGAGGGGAAATTAGGCGTTTGCATAATTTTTGATAAATTTTGAGTCCAGATATATTTGTTTGATAATTTGTCTTCCAAAACGTCGATTCGGGAACTGAATATGTGTTGAATAATCAGAAGGAAGGCAGAGTTAAGCAAATCGTTTTTCGTTTTAAGTTGCGTTGATTTTAACAGATTCGCTTTGTACAGCAATTCTTCTATCTTGTAAATCGTGTCCAAGGAGATAGGAAACGACCTTTCTCCGTCTATAAGTTTTTGCATAAAAGAAGGAGACAAAAGATTTAATAATTGAGAAAGGTAAGATTCTTTTATTGCTATATTGATGTACCTGATTTTTTCGGGAGTCGCTTTTTTTAAGCAATGAACGTCTGTCGTACACGCAAAGAAAAGAGTGTTTTCCCGATAGGTTTCTTTCTTTCCGTTCAAGATATTATGAATTTTTCCGTCGGTAAGAATAGTAAACTCCCAATAGTCCTTATGGGAATGTGACATAGGAAAATCAAACGTATTTATATGATACTTAAAATGGATTTCATCTATATGGTCGACAGAGTATTGATCGATATCGCAGATAAACGTTAAATTCTTCATTGCATATTTCCATTTCAATAATGTATAAATAGTATCTACATTTTATCAAAAGGCATACAAAATGTCAATATAACAGCCCGAAAATGTTACAAAAACGATAAAAATGAAACATTTTCATTTTATGCGAACGAGTGTGTCGTAATAACATAATAATATAAAAGAAAAGTACGGGACTGAAGGCGTTACCTATTCGGGCGGCGTGTCTACGCTACGACAAAATCTCTCGGGTTTAACCGATAAAACCCACGGACAATATAAGGATATTTTTGCCCAAAACAGCCGGCAGGGCATAAAAAGGACGATATATTTAAGTATCGTCCTTTTTTTGCAAAAATTATGAATAATCGCACGAAAGGAAATATTTATGCAATCAAAAAGTCGGACAAATAGGTTGCGTTTTAGAGCTGTCATTTTAATTTTTACATGACTCGAACTAACAACATTGACTTTTTTATAAAAACAAAGTTGAACTCGCCTTAACCGTGTCCTTTGCACTCTTTTAGGCGAGTTTCTACGGAATGAATAATTGCACTTTCAAACGTTCAAACAAAACAGGCATTCGGAATGTTCCGAGCGCCTGTTTTGTTCTTTTGCCTGTTATTCGTATTATTCTCCGGCTTTATAATCGGGGCGCCCTTTCAAAAATCCGGCAACGTATGCGGGGGGATCGGTCATGCCGCGCCGGATCCATTCGTTTACAAGTCCGCAAATAATGCCCGAAACTCTCGCCGTCAGATAGGCTTGTTCTTTGTCGATCAGACTGCGCCCGCCTTTCGCACAATCGAAAACGTGCTTTTCAAACGGATAGTACAAGCCTTTTTGATAGACGAGCAATATTTCTTCCTTCATGGTAAGCAAATGCTCGAAAACGCTCGTTTCCACCTCTTTTTCACCGTAGAGGAACGCCCGCTCGTTTTTCTTCCACCAGCTTTGCGTTTTGTCCATAAAGTAGGAATAGATCACGTCCTCAAACGAATTGAAATTCCGATAAAACGAACTGCGGCTCACGCCCGCTTTCGCAACCAGATCCGTGACCGAAATCTCCGATAATTCTTTCTCTTTCAATAGGATAAACAGCGCTTGTATGATGGAATCGGTAATGATAACGTCTTTTCTTTTCATAATGGCTCCTTTTTTTGCGACAAATCGCCGCTCTTGTTTCCTTATGACTGAAATATTGTCAATTATCTTGATTTTGTCTTTCTTTTATGATACAATTATATCATAAAGCAAAGTCAAATGCAACACTTTTTTGAAAAAAGGAGAAATTTTTATGGCTGAACAGGTAAAAAGGAAAAAGAAACATGTGGTGCTTATTGTAGTCTTGGTGATTGTTGCAGTCATTATTGCAGTAGGAGTCGGCGTGGGTGTGTTGCTTAAAAAAACTATATTTATGAGTTATCCTGAATTGAAAGGAGAGCCGAAAGTCGGTCAATGGTATCAGGTAACCCCCGAAGGAACCATCTCGTCCAACGGAACCGAATGGCACGGCATTTTCCGAAAAGGGACGGAAAACAAAGTCGTCGTCTATTTCTTCGGCGGCGGGGTAAGCATCACCCCCGAAACCTCTGAGCAGGGGAAAACGTTTTTTGCGGTCGATATGACGGCGCAGAATTTTGTAGCGCAGGGCGGGATCGGAAGTACGGTGGAAAGTAACCCGTTCAAGGATTGGTCGTTTGTTGTCATTCCGTATGCTTCCGGGGATTTCCACACGGGAACGGGAGAATATCGTTATACATCTGACGGAAAGGAAAAGACCGTTTATCACCACGGTTACACCAACTATGCCGCAATGGTGGAAACCGTCAAACCGTATATCGGGGAACCGGACGCCTTGCTTGTAACGGGCTTTTCCGCGGGCGGTTTTGCTACGTCGCTGCTTGCG
>CAMNIW010000048.1 GCA_946540675.1 uncultured Clostridia bacterium
CTCGGTCACGTCCTGCGCCGTGATCTGCACGAACCCTTCGAGTTCTTCGTCGCGTATCTCGGTCTTTATAAAGCGCACGACTTTCCCGTCGGGGAAGAGAAGCAGGTCGGAGTCGATTTTTACGATCCCCGAATTTTCGTCAGGGCTGTCGAGCGCGAGTACGAGTTCGGACAGCGACTGCGGATATTTGCCTATAAGCGCGGAAGCCGTCCTTATCATCGACTTGTTTACGAGTATTATTCTGTCCTTTTCGTCGGCAAAGCATATACCGACGCTCATATCGTCGAGAGTTTCCTTTATGGCAGCGGGGGAAAGTCTGTTTTTGCTGCGCCTGCGCTCTGTCGCTATCTCCGCCGCGGAGTAGACCGTCGCGGGGATTATTACGGCGAGCATGATCGTCCACGGCAGGTATAACGGAGCGGGATCTCCGTCCGCCGCCGAAGCGGCGGCAAAAGCCGTAAGCGCGATCAGCGCGATAAACGCCGCCGAGTTTAAGACTCTTTTCAGCGCGCCGACTCTCAATATAAATTCGTACAGCACGAGCGCGCCCATAGCGGTTGCGGCAAAAAACGCCGCTCCCGACAGGAGATATTTGTAAGCCTGCGGCAAAAGGGAAAAGTAAGTCATACCGTTTCCCCCTTTTTAAGAAGTGAAAACGAGTATTCGCCGTCGTAAAACTCCTTTACGGCGTCGGGGAAGTTTTCGGACGGGTCGCGTTTGCTTTCGCCGTCCGTCGTGACCGTCATTCGGACCGAATCGCCCGAGCTTCCTATCCTTACCGTAAGATAGCGAGCTCTTCCCGTTACACTCTCGGCGACGTCTTCGAAAAAGTCGTAAAAATCGGTCTGAGCGTCCTTGTTCATCTTCGGCGCGGACACGAGAAAAGACCCCTTTACTCCGCACGCCGACAGCGCGCGAAAAGATTCCGCCAATGCGTTTTCGAGTTTTTCGGTCGTAACGAACGCGTCGTCAGCGGTAAGTGCGAAGTCCTTTCTTCGCTTTATGAACGTGCCGAGAAAGACGATCTCATATAGGATCGCGCGTTTTTCGCTATCCTTTGCCCGTTCGTATTGCTTTACCAGCCTTTCCACGCCGTCTATCTGCCTTTGCGTCTTGCTTTGCAAAAGGTCGTAAAGCCTGTTTTGTTCTTCTATTTTTTTGTTTTCTTCTTCTATCTTGTAGTTGTATTCGAGAAAACCCTTCCTGTCCGTCAGTTCTTCCTTCGTTATTTTAAGGCTTTCGGCGAGAGTCAGGAGTTCGGATATATCTTCCGTCCACACGGCGTGACCGCCCCTTACGGGCATATTGTGCACGCGTTTTCCGTTGGTTATCACGGGGCTTTTTTCGGCAAGCCGCATAGTCTTTTCGTCTATCGGCTCGGCGTCTTTTGCGGAGTAGCGGACGGAGTAGTTTTCGTCCGTTATTCTCGCCGAGACGTCGGCGGCGGCTCTGAACACGTCTTCGTATCGCGCGTTCGACTGTATAAGTCCGCAGCGTATGCAGGATTCGAGAAACGTCGCGAAGATAAGGCATTCGAAGACGGCTACGTCCCACACCGTCTCCCTTACGAAAGGCACCCTGAGAGCATACGTCGCCACGTACAGCACGGCGACGAAAAACGGTATTATCGGTATCCACAGCAGTTTGCGGACGAGCGGATGTTTGTTCTTTATGAACATCAGTGCGAGAGAGCCTATCCCGCAGGAAACGCACCACGCGGCTATTATATAATACGTCGCGCCGTAAGAGTAGTTTTTCTCTGTCCAGGGCTTTTCCGCAAAGCGGAATACCGTTTGGTGCAGGTCGTTGGTAAGCGCGAGAATTATGAGTATCGCCGCGGGTATAAACGCGGCAAAGGCGAGTTTGGGGAGTTTATACCCGTCCTTTTCGCCCAGCGACGTCGCGACGAGTAGCGAAAACGTCGGTATAAGCACGGTCGGGATATAGTAGGCGTACCACAAAAACCTGATAGCCGTTTCGCCCGCGACGAAGTAATATTTGTACGCGCGGAGCATCAGCCACAGGATCATCAAAGCGGCGGTTATGACAAGCAGTTTTCTCGCCTGCGTCTGCATAACTCTCCTGTATACGGTGACTCCCCAGCCGCCGAACAGTCCGAGATATATAAACGTCCTTACAATGTCTAACGCCTTTATAAGAGCGGTGGGAAAATTTTCGGAGTGCGCAAGATAACGGCAGACTATCGCCGCGGCGATAAGAGCCGCCACCGACGTCGCCGCGATAAGATTTTTCCGCGCGCTTTTCTTCATTGATATTCCGCCTGTAACAGTAATTTCAGCCGAGTTCGGACTGTTGTCTATTCAATTATACTTATAAAAAAATCCTTTGTCAAGACGGACTGAATAAAAACGGCGTCGGTTCTCTTTACGGCGGCTTTATATTTCTCGCCGAAAACAAAAAAAAGGGTCGCCGCGTTAAGCGACAACCCCGAAGCGTATATCCGTCAGATAACCTTCCTGAAAAGGAATTTATATTCAAAGAACAGCGTTGTTGCGAACGCCGACACCGCGAGAAGTATCACGGCAAGGAATTTCATCAGGTCGACTCGGTTGTTTTTCATCACGTAGGCGTCGTCGACGTAGCCCGTCTTGCTCGCGCCGTCCTTGGTGTAGGCGATATATACCATACCGTTATCGCTCCTTCCGAGCACCGCGACCTGCAATCTTTCGTCTATCTTGTCTTTTACGTCGGATTTAAGGTCGTCGATATATACGTCCACGCCGCCGCGTTTCCATACGTACGCGCTCTCTATAAGGCTTCCGTCGTCTTTCGCGCTGATGCTTTCCGCAAGGAAACTTTCGGGTATAAAGCCCGATTTTCCGTCCTTTTCGACTACCGAATACACCGCGCCGTTAAACTCCATCGTTCCGGTGACGGTTATGCGTTCGTTCGCGCCGACACTTAAACCGCTTTTGTATTTCCGTTCGAGTACGGGTATCGCGTACGTATCGAATCCGACTATCGCGTATGCGGACGAAGAAGTCTCTTCCACGGTCTTTTCGGGAGCCGCTATGTCGGAGTTTCTCACTATCGCCGCCTTTTTGTACCGCGCGGCTATCGAGTACTTGGAGTTTATTCCGAATATCGCGAACAGTTGCCCCGCGTCGCTTTCGTCTATCGAAGAATATTCGGCAAAATCGAAATACGTATCGAAGTTTTGCGGAATATTTACCAAAAACGCCTTGGCGCCGTCGCGCATAGGCGCGTACGTTCTCGCCGAAGAATACGCTATCGCAAAGTCTTCCGGGACGAGTATTTTTCTCGGCGTGGTGATGCCCATATCGACGTCTTCGCCGAGCGTGAGTATAAGTCCGCCGAAGACGAAATACGCCTTTTCCGAGTCGCAGGAAAGGCACATGGACTTTGCCGCTCCTATGGAGTTGCCGTCTATTTTCAGGTTGTCGCTTATGCCGAGTTCTTTGGAGTAGACCTGCTCGGATCCGTCGTAGCATTCGACTATCGACTTTTCGCCGTTTTCGTACAGGGCGAATATCTTGCCGTCGAAGTCGGTCTGTATGTTTTTGAGTTTCATCGCGGAAGAGTGCGGCTTTTCTATAAGGGTGGTCGCGGTCTCGCCGTTATATGAACAAAACGTGTAAGTCGTGCCGTTGTCCAGCGCGTAATATATCGTTCCGAATATATCCACGGCTATCTGCAGCGCCGACTGATCGGAGTTTACGGATATAGGTTCGTAGTCGTACCGTTCGTCTTCGGTCCGACCTGCGGCAATGCGCGTTATCGACGCTTTTTTATCGGCTACGCCTATGGTCGTTATCGAGTAGAAATATCCGTCCGCAAAGCAGACGTCGGCGGCTATTCCGCCTATATCGTACTTTCTCGCGTCGGTTATGCCGAAAATGTGTTCGTTTTCGCCTTCGATATGTTCCGCCTTGCCGACGTTTATAAAGTTTTTGTTAGAACCGTCGTGGTCGGGATCGGTGGAGTATACAACGTATCCGCCGCCTGCCGAAAACCTGTACGCGGGGGAAGGAAGCACGATCCTGTCGTACGTCTTGCCGCCGTTTTCGTCGACGTTTATGCGGACGATCCTGTCGTCGTCGAGAGCGTATATCTTGTCTTCGTCGACGGTTATGTCGCTCGCCTTTGCCGAAAGCCTGTTTATCGCCTTGGAGTTGGTCGTTATCGCAAAGTCGGTGAAGGCGTTGGTTTGCAGGTTTATCTCCTGAACGGCTTTTATGTCGGTGTCGACCACCCACAGTTTGCCTTCGGTAATGCATATCCCCTGCGGAGCGTAGATTTTTCCGAGATCTTTTTCTTCGCCGTCGGTTACGGTTGATTTCGCGCATATGACGGTCGCGTTATCGCTATCGCTCGGAGAGAACGCCGATATGCCGCCCGCGTAGGAATAGTATATTTTGTCGTCCGTCGCGTCGGCGTTTTCGGCGAGAGATTTTACGCCCGAAACGTCTCTCATAAGTCTCGGCAAGTCGCCTTCGAGTTTATATACGTTGTAGTTTTGTATCGAGAAATACACGCTCCCGTCCTTTGCGAGAAGCAGTGTGGTGACGCCGTTTATCTGTTTTTTCGCGGCGGCGTCTTCCGTCGCCGTAAATTCGTCCGAAAGGGACGGTATGTCGTAAAACCTGAGATGGGTGTTGGTCGATACGACGAGTTTGTCGCCGTTTATCGAGAAGTAAGAGCAGTCTATACCCGAAACCTGCGTGACGGCGAAAGACGAATTTTCGCTTATGTCAACAGAGTAAAGTTTGTTGTCTACCGAAAAGAGCAGGAATTTGTCGTATATGGCAAGGTTCGGCACGCCTTCGCCGCTGCTTAAATGCGATATGTCTATCGAGCGGAACTTCTCGTCTTTATAAAGCACTATTCTCCCTTGGTGAGAGATGGCGACGAATTCTCCGTTCGCGCCGCTGTGGCGGCATATAGCGTATGGCTTATCGAGATTGTAATATTGAAGATAACTCGTCGGCAGGAAAATTTCCGTAGCGATAGTCTGCGGCTCTTCCGCGTAAGCGGCGGTCGGTAATGCTACGGGCAATATTGCCGCCGCGGCTATCGCCGCGAGCGTTGTGATAAGGGCGCGCTTCTTCAAAACCTTGTTACCTGCAATTAAAGATTATTTATATTATAACATATCACCCCGACAAAAGACAAGTTTTTTTTGTTGTTTTTCCCTTTTTATAAAAAACCCCGTTTTTCGCTTATTGATGACAAGCATATGTCTGAAAAACGGGGCTATTATATACCCGAAAAGCGAACATATGTTCGTTTTTCGGGTTTTTCGACTATGTTTTTACCGCCTTCGCCAAGCGAAAATTTTTTTGCGGAAAACCGTTCAGTGAACTATTGCTATTTTGAAAATCGGCATTATAATCCGCTTGCCTTGCGAGTTTACGGCGCAAGCGGACGGGGCAACCGAACACCTCGGGCACTAAGGAAAAAGACTTACAGTAAAAGAGGTGATAACGATGTTTGCTTACGAAAAGGCTATTTTGAAATCTTACGGAAAATTCGAAGAAGTGATAGATTGTATGGACGAGAGTTTTATGCGTAAAGCGCTTAAAACCTTTTCGTCGAGAATGCCGACGGAAAAACTCGCGGAGAAACTCATAGATATGACGGAGAGAAAAAAGTCGCTCGTCCGCCTTTACTTTTCGGTCGGCGACGCTCTCTCTTCGCTTAAAGCCGAAGATCAAAGGATTTTGTCCGAAAGGTACGGTTTCGACAGCGGGAAAAAGGGAGTTACGGACGAACAGAACCGCAACTATTACAGAAAACTCGCCCTTGCCGTCGGGAGATTTTCGGCGGCGCTCGCAAAAACGGGCGCGGACTCGGAGACTTTGGAAGAGATGCGGAGAAAATTCCACTTTATAGACGAAGCCTGCGCAGAAGCGCTCGCGAAAGAAAAAGCGGTCCTTAAGATCGGTCCGCTCAAAAACGTTTCGGGGGTATCTTTACGCCCCGTTACCGAATGAAACGGATCGGTCGCGGATACGTCACTCGTCTTCGCCGGCGGCGTCGCCGCTCGGTCGGACTTTTGACGGGCGGAAGAGAAAATAGACTATGCTTACGGCAATAAGCGACACCGCCACTATTACCACTATCTGCAAAGTGTTTCCGGCGGCGTCGGACGCCGCGGGCGCGGGTTCTTCTTTTTTCTCGTCGTCTTGCCGTTTTTCGGGTTCGGGGTCAGGCTCTATTTCGAGCCGCGGTTCGGTAAATTCGTAAACCGCTTCTATCGGGATATAGCCGACGTATTTATCGCCGGAAGTAGTCGACACGTATCCGTACACGTACTTTCCGCCGCCGGAGCGGATATACGTCCCGTAAAAATCGACCGTGCTGTTTTGCGTTACCGTTTCGGTATACGAAAAGTCGGTGTCTTTATACAAAAGGCAGGTCTGGTTTACGGTCAGGATAAGCGACGGGAAGGGCGTTTTCGGCGTTTCGGAAACGGGCGAGAAATATTCGGACGAGATATAGCCCTTTGCGGACGGACGCTTGTCGTCGCCTTTATATTCCACCCTTACGGAAGACGCGGTGACGGAAAGCACCTTGACGTAATAGCCGTAAGGCAGGGTAAACCACGCCGCGGTCATACCGCCGTCCATATAAAGGACGACATTTTCGTCGGTTATTCTCGAATATCCGATTTCCGCGGAAGCGTTTTCTGTTTTTTGCGGAAAACAGCAAAGGGCGGCAAGGACGAGTAAAAGAACAAATTTTTTCATAGTACACATTATAAACCGAAAATTTTGCTTAATATTCGGAACAAAAGTTATAAACGGGCGTTTTTTGTCGGATAAGAAGATTATGACGGGAGAAGAAGCGGTAAACAGGATACTGCTTATAGAAAAAGAGCAGGAGCGCAGGAAGAACCTGCCGATAAACCTTTACAACACGGGCGAAAAAGTCCACGAAAAGCAACTTGCTTTTCACAAATGCCGAAAGCGCAACAGGTGGGTTTTCGGCGGTAACCGCAGCGGCAAGACCGAGTGCGGAGCCGTAGAGTGCGTGTATATGGCAAGGGGCATACACCCTTATCGGGAGAACAGGAAAGACGTGTTCGGCTGGGTGGTGTCGCTTTCACGCGAAGTCCAGCGCGACGTCGCGCAAAGCAAGATACTAAAGTATCTCCCCGAAGAGTGGATAGCGGAGATAGTTATGTCTTCGGGAAGAAAGGACAATCCGTCGTGCGGCGTGATAGACCAGATAAAGGTAAAAAACGTCTTCGGCGGAATATCGACGATAGGATTCAAGAGTTGCGATCAGGGCAGAGAGAAGTTTCAGGGCAGTTCGCTCGACTTCGTATGGTTCGACGAAGAGCCGCCCGAAGACGTCTACCGCGAGTGCAGAATGAGAGTTCTGGATAAAGGCGGCGACATATTCGGGACTATGACTCCGCTTAAAGGGCTGACCTTTATATACGACGAGATATATCTCAATTCCGGCGATTCGCCCGACGTGTGGTGCGAGTTTATGGAGTGGGCGGACAATCCGTATCTTCCCGCAGGGGAGATAGAGAGCGTTTCGCTCGCCTTGTCGAAGGAAGAATTAGAATCGAGAAGGTACGGGCGGTTTTCGGGCGACAGCGGTATGGTATACACCGAGTTCGACGAGCAAAAACACGTGATAGATCCCTTTCCCGTGCCTTACGATTGGCAAAGCGGTATTTCCATAGATCCGGGACTCAAAAATCCGCTTTCCTGTCATTGGTACTGCGTCGATTACGACGGAAACGTCTACGTCGTCGCCGAGCATTACGCCGCCGGGAAAGACGTCGGCTGGCACAGCGACAGGATACGGGAAAAGTGCGACGAACTCGGTTGGCGCAGAGATCCGAAAGGCAGGATATGCGCGCTCATAGATTCGGCGGCAAACCAGAAGACTCTCGCTTCGGTAAAGAGCGTGACCGAACTGTTTTACGAACACGGCATACTCGTCAATCCCAACGTCGACAAAGATCTCTTTTCCGGCATAACGCGCGTCAAGGAATACCTTAAAAACGGACGGTTATTCATATTCAGGACGTGCGTAAACCTTATAAAGGAGATAAAGAACTACCGCTGGGGCGACGGCGATACGCCGAGAAAGGTCATGGATCACGGGCTGGACGAACTCAGATACTTCATTATGTCGAGACCGAAAAACGAAGAGCCCGAAGGGGTCAAATCGGAAA
>CAMNIW010000049.1 GCA_946540675.1 uncultured Clostridia bacterium
CCCGGACACGCGGCGTTTACGGCGATGCGTGCAAGGGTCGCTCAGATAACCGATATTGCGGTTATAGTTATTGCTGCCGACGACGGTATAATGCCTCAGACTATCGAGGCGATCCACCACGCGCAAGCGGCAGGCGTGTCTATCATAGTCGCCGCAAATAAAATAGATAAACCGCAAGCGAACATCGAGAGAGTGAAACAACAACTTGCCGATCAGTCCGTTCTTGTAGAAGAATGGGGCGGCGACGTAGCGTTCGTACCGGTGTCCGCAAAGACGGGCGAAGGGATCGATAGTTTGCTTGAAACGATTTTGCTCACCGCAGAAGTCAAGGAACTCCGCGCAAATCCCGACAGGATGGCGAAAGGTGCGATCATAGAAGCAAAACTCGATAAGGGCAAAGGTCCGGTCGCGACTATTCTCATCGAAAACGGAACTCTTCATACGGGAGATAATCTCGTTGCGGGAACTATAGTCGGAAGGGTCAGAGCAATGATCGACGATAAGGGTAGGACGGTAAAAGAAGCGGGACCGTCAATGGCGGTTTCGGTTCTCGGACTTGAAGAAGTTCCGAACGCCGGTGATAATATTTACGCCGTAGAACAGGATAAACTTACCAAACTCGTTGCTCAGGAAAGAAAGAATAAAGAAAGAGAAGAGATGATCAAGCAGTCTCAAAAAGTTACTCTTGACGATTTGTTCTCTAAGATATCCGGCGGAGATCTCAAAATATTCAATATTCTTATCAAAGCCGACGTTCAAGGTTCGGTAGAAGCGGTAAGACAGTCGTTGATCGAACTTTCAAACGAAGAAGTTAAAGTAAACGTCATTCACTCTGCCGTGGGCGCTATAAACGAAACCGACGTTATGCTTGCCGATTCGTCCAACGCGGTCATAATCGGTTTTAACGTTCGTCCCGACAGCAACGCGAAGGCTCTTGCAGAGAGAAGTAAGGTCGAAATAAAACTTTACAGGATAATTTACGAGGCGATAGACGACGTATCTAACGCCATGAAAGGGCTTATCGCTCCTAAGACTCAGGAAATTTACATGGGTAAAGCGGAAGTCCGTCAGACCTTCAAAATTACCGGAGTCGGTATGGTTGCCGGTTGCTATGTGACCGAAGGTAAGATAGTAAGAAACGGAAAACTCCGTATTTATCGCGATGACGTAATGATTTGCGAAGGAAACGTAAATCAATTAAAGCGCTTTAAGGATGACGTAAAGGAAGTATCGCAGGGCTTTGAATGCGGTATTTCGATCGAGAATTTTAACGATATAAAAATCGGAGATTTCATCGAGAGTTATATAATCGAAACCAAACCTGCAACATAACGAGAAATTGCCGACGGATATTTGCGTCGGCAATTTTCAAAAAGGAAGATGAATATGAACGAGAAAAGGGAAAAAAGATTAAACAACGAATTTCAGAGAGAAATATACGATATTTTGAAAAATAGGGTAAAATCCGTTGAAATTACTGAGATTTTCAGCATATCGGAAGTAAGGGTGACAAACGATTTGAAGTATGCTAAGGTGTTTGTGTCAGTATTTTCTACGGACGAAACAAAAAAGAATGCGACGTTTGCCGCGATTAAGTCTGCCGCGAAATTCGTGCGGAGCGAACTGAGCAAAGTTATGCGTATAAGGACCGTACCGGAACTTGAATTTATTCTTGACGGGTCGGAAGAATACGGCAATAAAATCGATAATATTTTGAGCGGTTTTACTTACAATACTCCCGAAGGTGATGATAATGAAAATTGAAGATTTTGCCGAAAAATTAAAAAAATGCGGATCTATCCTGATCTTTTGTCATCAAAGACCCGACGGCGATACTCTCGGTTGCGCTTTTGCGCTTAAAAAAGCGTGGGAGTCGGTCGGTAAACGCGCCGACATCGTATGCGCGTCGTCGATTCCGTCGAAATATGATTATATCGATGCGGCAAAAACCGTTACCGATCCCGTAAGTATTACCGAAAAATACGACGCGCACGTTGCGGTCGATTGTTCTACGGAAAATATGATAGGTGACGGGTATTCGCTTTTTTCTTCAAACAAAAACACCTTTAATATCGATCATCACGTATCCAATACGTCGTATGCAAAATATAATTATGTAGAAAATACCGCGTCCTGCTGTGAACTGGTTTATAAATTATTGTCTAACTGCGGTATTAAAGCGGATAAAACCATAAGCGACTGTTTGCTTTTGGGCATTAGTACGGATACCGGTAATTTTGCGCACAGCAACGTCACCAAAGATACGTTGTCAGTCGCTTCCGAACTTGTCGCAAACGGCGGAAATCTGCACGACGTAGCGTACAGGATGTTCAAGAGTCAACCCAAGGCGCGCGCGCTTTTATATACGAAAATCTTAAACGGAATGCGATTTTTTCACGACGATAAGATCGCCGTTATTTCCATAAATAAAAAGGATATCGAAGACTGTGGGGCGACAACCGATATGACGGAAGGTTTTATTGATTTTCCGCTGTCGATAGACGGTGTAGAAGTTGCCGTTTCTATTCTTGAAAATAAGCCTAACGCATATAAAATAAGCCTGAGAAGCAAAGGCATTGTCAACGTAAACGAAATAGCGACTGAATTCGGCGGTGGCGGACATATCCTTGCAAGCGGATGTCTTATTTGCGGTTTTTACGAAGACGTTAAAGATAAGATCGTAAGGGCTGTTTCTTTAAGGCTTTAAGGAGATTTTGTGAACGGTTTCTTGAATTTATATAAGCCGAGCGGTATAAGTTCGGCGCAAATTCTCAACGCAATAAAAAAATCGATTCGGCGCGAAACCATCGGGCACATGGGGACGCTCGATCCGCTTGCAAGCGGTGTTTTGCCCGTGGCGATAGGTAAATCGACGAGATTATTCGATTATTTGCTCGATAAAGATAAGGAGTACGTCGCGACGATAGCGTTCGGATATCTTACCGACACGCTCGATCTCGAAGGTAATATTGTCGAGAGATCGGACGCAGTACCTACGCGTGAAGCGATCGAGAACAACGCGCGCAAACTTTGCGGTGAAATTATGCAAATTCCGCCCGCTTTTTCGGCTAAATGCGTAAACGGAAAGAGAAGTTACGAACTTGCCCGCAAAGGAAAAATTGTGGAATTGCCGCCTAAAAAAGTAACGATAAATTCAATCGAAATCGTCGATCAAACGTCAGATACCGAATTTAAGATAAAAATCGACTGTAAAGGCGGTACGTATATCAGGTCTATCGCGAGAGATCTTGGGACACTTTGCGGAAGTTGCGCCACTATGACGTCGCTTGTAAGAACAAAAAGCGGTGTATTCGATATAAACGACGCTGTTTCGTGTGAAGATTTCGTTAAGTCGGACAATAAAGAGAGTTTTATAATCAAACCGGAAAACGTAGTGGATTATCCGATACTGAATCTTACCGACAACGAAAGCGAAAGGTTGTTTAACGGTTTATATGACGAATTCGATTTTCCCGACGGAACGTACAGAGTGTTCACCCCCGACAAATTTTACGGGGTAGGTGAATTAAAAAACAAAAAGCTCAAGGTTAAGGCGTATTTAAGAGATGATTAAAGAAATTTCGTTTGAAAACGGAATAATTGACGAACCTGTCGTTATCGCTCTTGGTTTTTTTGATTGCGTGCACGTCGGACATATCGCGATTATCGAAGAAGCAAAGCGGATAGCGAAGGAAAAACACGCCGCATTGTGCGTCTTTACGTTTAACGACTGTGAAAAGACCACGGTAAAAAGGTTTTCAGACACAGTCCTTACGTATTCGGAACGTGTAGAAAAACTTGACAGACTTGGCGTTGATTATGTATTATACGCTCGTTTTGACAGTGAATTTATGAATATGTCGGGAGAAGAGTATTTTACGTTTCTTATCCGTAACGACATAGTTTCAATCGTTTGCGGATACGACTATACGTTTGGTAAAAATGCATTATATAATGCTGAAAAATTACAAGAATTATGTCAGACAAAATCATTGCGCTGTAAAGTTGTTCAAAAAGTTGAATATAATGGTAAAAGGGTGTCGACCACGCTTGTAAAAAACGCGTTGGTAAATGGCGACGTCAGATATGTCGCCGAACTTTTAGGCGAACCTTATTTTATTTCCGGCGTGGTTGCGGAAGGCAGGCGCGTAGGCAGGTCTTTGGGTTTTCCGACCGCGAATATCATACCTGAAAGCGTTAAATTAAAAATAAAATTTGGGGTATATAAGACTTACGTCGTAATCGACGGCGTCAGATATTCGTGCTTGACGAATTACGGAAACAGTCCGACGTACGGAACCGACGTAATACTTGCTGAGACTTACATAACAGGGTTTTCAGGCGATCTATACGGAAAAAAACTCAGCGTGTTTTTTGAAGAATATTTAAGGGACGATAAAAAGTTTTCTTCGGAAAGCGAGTTGCGGCTACAGTTAAAAAAAGATTTGGAGTATATAACAAATGATCAAATTCGGTCCGAGCGGTAACAGTGAAAGTTTTTTCGCTTCAGGTTATAAGAAAACCGAAGACGCCGCACTGTGGGTAAAAAACAAAAATCTCGATTATTACGAATATTCATTCGGTCGCGGAGTGAATCTCGGTGAAGATAAAGCGATATCTATCGGGAACGCTTTTGCCGCCGCCGGCGTCGGATTAAGCGTGCATGCTCCTTATTTTATAAATTTCGCAAATCCCGACGCCGACAAAATCGGCAATTCTATCGATTACGTAATCGGCAGCGCCAAAATGATGAAACTTATGCAGGGAAACAGGATTATTTTTCATCCGGCGGCGCAAGGGAAAGATTCTCGTGACGTAGCAGTCGCGAGAACGCTCGACAACATAAAGAAGTTGCGCGACGTGATTTACGATATCGGATATGACGATATGTTATTTTGTCCTGAAACTATGGGAAAACTCGGTCAAATCGGAACGATAGAAGAAGTAACGGCATTTTGTAAAATAGATAAATGCTTTATCCCCACCGTGGATTTCGGGCACGTCAACGCGAGAGAGCAAGGCAGCCTTAAAACCGTCTCAGACTATAAGACGAGACTCGAATATATGATAAGCGAACTCGGCTTTGAAAAAATGAAACATTTTCACGTACATTTTTCCAAAATTCAATATTCCGACAAGGGCGAAATACGGCACCTTACCTTTGAAGATGAAATTTACGGACCTGAATTCGAACCGCTAGCATCGGCGCTTAAGGATCTTAAACTCGAACCGGTGGTCATTTGCGAATCCGCGGGGACGCAAGCCGAAGATGCCGTGACAATGAAAAAAATATATTATAATGAAAGTTGATAATAAAAAAATATCACACAAATTTCTTTTTTGACCGTCGAAAACGGTTTGACAATGTTTTGATTCGGTTATAAAATTTACTCAACGATTTTTTTAGGTTAGTGCTATGATAAAACGACTTTTCAAGTGTCTTCGCGAATACAAACTCGCCACCTTTTTGACGATTTTTTGCATGGTTATCGAAGCCGGAATGGAAATATTGATTCCTTTTTTGATTTCCTTGTTCGGGAACGAAGTAAACAGCGGTAATATGAGCGGCGTATATCTTTACGGCGGACTCATGGTCGGCGCGGCGATAGTTTCTCTGATCGCGGGTATGTTAGGCGGCAAATTTTGCGCTAAGGCGTCTACGGGTTTTGCGAAAAACGTAAGAAATGATATGTACGTCAATATACAATCCTTTTCTTTCTCGAATATCGATAAATTTTCGTCAAGCTCACTCGTGACGCGTCTTACGACCGACGTGACCAACGTTCAAATGGCGTTTATGATGCTTATAAGAATGGCTATTCGCAGCCCTTTGATGTTGATCTTTTCGTTTATAATGAGTTTTGCGGTAGATACGACGTTGCCCGTAATATTTTTCGTGACGATACCCGTGCTTACGGGGGCGCTTATTATCATTGCGAGAATAGCGTTTCCGATATTCAGAAAACTCTTTAAGCGCTACGACGCGTTGAACGAGTCGGTTGAAGAAAACATTAAAGGCATGCGCGTAGTAAAATCGTATACGAGAGAAGAGTATGAAACTCAAAAATTCACTAATGTATCCAACGGTTTGCGGAAAGATTTTACACGCGTGGAAAGAATACTCGCACTCAACAGCCCCATCATGCAACTTTGCATGTACGGTGCGCTGATTGCCGTTGTCGGCATCGGTTCTCATCTGATACTGCATACCGCAAATCCGACTTTGCAATATACCGACCTTCAATCGCTTATAATGTATTCTTTCCAAATACTTATGTCGCTTATGATGGTGTCGATGGTTTTCGTTATGGTCATATTGTCGGCGGAAAGCGGCAGGCGAATAGTTGAAGTTCTCGACGAAAAAAGCGATCTTGCAAATAAAGACGGCGCCATAAAAGAAATAAAAGACGGATCCGTTTCTTTTGAAAACGTCTCTTTCCGCTATTCGGAAGACGCTGAAGCGTACGCGCTTAAAAACGTCGATTTTAAGATAGAGAGCGGTGAAACCGTTGGAATACTCGGATCTACCGGGTCTTCAAAAACCACTTTGGTCAATCTTATTTCGAGACTTTACGACGTGACCGAAGGTTGCGTAAAGGTCGGCGGTGTCGACGTAAGAGATTACGATATGGAATCTCTCCGCAAAAACGTCGCCGTCGTTTTACAAAAAAACACTTTGTTTTCCGGTACGATTAAGGAAAATATGCGCTGGGGTAAGCCCGACGCCACCGACGAAGAGATCGTCTATGCCTGCAAACTTGCGCAAGCGGACGAATTTATCGTACAATTCCCCGATAAATACGATACGATGATCGAGCAGGGCGGAACAAACGTCAGCGGCGGTCAAAGGCAACGATTATGCATAGCGCGCGCTCTTCTTACAAATCCGAAGATACTTATTCTCGATGACAGCACGTCGGCTGTTGATATGCATACCGACGCAAAGCTCAGAAAAGCATTTGCGGATTATATCCCAGAGACGACTAAAATAATAATCGCCCAAAGAGTTGCTTCCGTACAGGATTCGGATAAGATAATCGTAATGGATAACGGAAAAATACACGCTATCGGCAATCACGATCAACTGCTTAAAACCGATTCAATATATCAGGAAGTTTATTATTCGCAAAATAAACGGTCGGATAACGGAGGTGACAGATAATGCCGCATGTAAGGAGTTCCGGAAATAGTGCGCTTGCCAAAGGCAAATTCTCAATAAAAAAGGGTATTTTTAAGCGTTTGCTCGGTATTTTATTCAAAAATTATAAAGGTTTGCTGATGGCGATGGCGGCTTGCATAGCGATAAGCGCGGTTGCCGGATCCATCGCGTCGCCTTTCTTGCAAAACATATACAGCGCAATTGCCGAATACGTTAACGGCAGTATCGGCGCCGACGCGGCGTGGGGAAGAGTTATAGCCTTTTTGACCGTTCTCGGCTCCATATACGTTATAGGACTTATTGCGAATCTCATTATGGGGCAGGTAGGCGCGGTACTTACGCAAAAATTCCTTGCGGATATGAGAAACAACGTCTTTGCGAAGATGCAATCTTTGCCGATAAAGTACTTTGACCGAAATACGCACGGCGATATAATGAGTACTTATACAAACGATATCGACGCACTCAGACAATTGATTTCGCAAAGTCTTCCGCAAATATGTACTACTGTAATTACGCTGATCACTCTTACTTTTTCTATGCTTTATATCAGCGCGTTTATATTCGGCATAGTCTTACTCGGCGTCGTATCGATACTGTTCGTTACGAAAGTCGTCGGATCGCGAAGCGCAAAGTATTTCATGGCGCAACAAATCGCTATCGGTAAACTTGAAGGATACGTCGAAGAAATGATACACGGACAAAAAGTCGTCAAGGTCTTTTGTCACGAAGACGCGGCGATAGACGGTTTTGACGCGGTCAATCAGAATCTTTGCGGCGTGTCCTATAAAGCAAACGCTTTTTCTAATATGCTTATGCCGATCATACACAACATCGGCAATATATTGTGCGTAATAGTCGCGTTTGTCGGTTGCGCGATTGCGGTAAACGGTGGAATAAACTTTGGTTTTAAGTCGCTGTTTTCAACCGGTAATTTCGTCGAAGCGATGACTTTTCCCACTGTTTTTGCTCTTCTCGGCGCGACGAGACAATTTGCGAACAGTATGG
>CAMNIW010000050.1 GCA_946540675.1 uncultured Clostridia bacterium
TTTCTGCGCGAAGGGCGGAGTCGAGCCCCAGTCGGAAACCGTTTGGCGTCAGGCGGACAAGTATCACGTCCCCCGTATCGCCTACGTAAACAAGATGGATATAAACGGCGCCAACTTTATGAACGTCATAAAGATGATGCACGAAAGGCTTAAAGCCAACGCCGTTCCCATCTGCCTTCCGATAGGAAAGGAAGATACTTTCAAAGGTATCATCGACCTTGTCGCCAACGAATCCATAATCTATCACGACGATCTCGGTAAAGACTTTACCGTAGGTCCCGTTCCCGCGGAATATCAGGCGGAAGCGGAAGAAGCAAGGGCGAAACTTATGGAAGCGTGCGCCGAACAGGACGACGCTTTGATGGAAAAATTCTTCGAGACGGGCGAACTTTCCGTCGAAGAGATGAAAAAAGCCATCAGAAAAGCCACCCTTAATATGGAGATGTATCCCGTACTTTGCGGATCGAGTTATAAAAACAGGGGCGTTCAGCACCTTCTCGACGCTATAGTAGACTACCTTCCCAGCCCCATCGACGTAGACCACGTCAAGGGTATCAACCCGGACACCGGCGCCGAAGAAGTGAGAAAGACCGACGATAACGAGCCTTTTGCGGGACTCGCGTTCAAGATCGTCGCGGATCCGTTCGTAGGAAAACTCGCTTATTTCAGGGCGTATTCGGGTACTTTGCAGGCAGGCTCTTACGTCTACAACTCGACCAAGGGCAAAAAAGAGAGAGTCGGAAGGCTCGTCCTTATGCACGCAAACCACAGGGAAGAGATCGACGAGATCTATTCGGGAGACATATGCGCGATAGTCGGTCTTAAAGACACGACCACGGGCGATACTCTTTGCGACGAAAGTCACCCGATAATCCTTGAAAAGATGGAATTCCCCGAACCTGTTATTCAGGTCGCTATCGAGCCCAAGACCAAGGCGGGTCAGGAAAAAATGACCCTTGCCCTTCTTAAACTCGCGGAAGAAGACCCCACTTTCAAGTTCTATACCGATAAAGAAACCGGACAGACGATAATCGCCGGAATGGGCGAACTTCACCTTGAAATAATCGTAGACAGATTGCTCCGCGAATTTAAGGTAGAAGCGAGCGTCGGCAAGCCGCAGGTATCTTACAAGGAGACCTTCCGTAAAGCCGTCGAAGCCGAAGGTATGTACAAGCGTCAATCCGGCGGTAAAGGTCAGTACGGTCACTGCCGCGTCAGATTCGAGCCTTTGGAACCCGGTCAGGGCTTCGTGTTCGAAGACGAAACGGTCGGCGGATCCATACCGAAGGAATATATCGAGCCCGTCAGAAAGGGTATCGAAGAAGCCGCGAGAAACGGTTATCTTGCCGGATACGAGATGGTGGACTTCAAGGCTGTCGTATACGACGGTTCTTATCACGAAGTCGACTCTTCCGAAATGGCGTTCAAGATCGCCGGTTCGCTTGCGTTCAAAGACGGTATGAAGAAGGCTAATCCCGTGCTTTTGGAACCCATAATGAAAGTCGAGATAGTAACTCCCGAAGATTACTTCGGAGACCTTATGGGTAACGTTTCGTCGAGAAGGGGCACGATACTCGGCACCGAAGACAGAAATGGCTCCAAGGTCATCGATTCTTACGTTCCGCTTTCGGAAATGTTCGGTTACGCGACCGACCTTCGTTCGAGAACTCAGGGAAGGGGACAGTTCACTATGCAGTTCGACCACTTCTCGGAATGCCCGAAGTCGATTGCGGAGAAGATTATAGGCGAGAGATCTGTTAAGAAAGACGATTAATTTCGCGCCGCTTAAGCGTCGCAATACTGCGTTCCGCATCGGTTTTTGCAATTCCTGCGTACGGTAAGTACGCTCCCTTGCAAAAATCTCGCGCGCCTTGTCTTGCTTGCTTTATCGTCGCGAAAGGCTGTTCTTATTTCTGAACGGTTAATACAATTCGCGAAAGCGCTTATCGCCGCGAAAGGATGTTCTTGTTTCTGAACGGTTAATACAATTCGCAAAAGCGCTTATCGTCGCGAAAGGATGTTCTTATTTCTGAACGGTTAATACAGCTCGCAAAAGCGCTTATCGCCGCGAAAGACGCGGCAAACAACAAACGCGCGTAACGTCATTTACGCAAAATTCAAGATTATGTAACCGCAAAAGCGGTATATAATACAAAAACACCACAAAATCATATTTTTTGGAGGAAACAAAACTATGGCAAAGGCTAAATTTGACAGAAGTAAGCCGCACGTAAACATTGGTACCATTGGCCACGTTGACCACGGCAAGACCACCTTGACCGCTGCTATCACGATGGTTATGGCCTGCAAGGGCGAAGCCGAAGCGATGAGATATGACCAAATCGATAAGGCTCCCGAAGAAAAGGCGAGAGGTATTACGATCAATACCGCTCACGTAGAGTATCAGACCGATACCCGTCACTACGCTCACGTTGACTGCCCGGGACACGCCGACTACGTTAAAAACATGATAACCGGCGCCGCGCAGATGGACGGCGCGATTCTCGTAGTTGCCGCTACCGACGGTCCGATGCCGCAGACCAGAGAGCACATTCTTCTTGCTCGTCAGGTCGGCGTTCCCTACATCATCGTATTCCTTAACAAGACCGATCAGGTAGACGATCCCGAACTTCTCGAACTCGTCGAAATGGAAGTCAGAGGACTTCTTGACGAATACGGATTCCCCGGCGACGACACTCCGATCATCAAAGGTTCGGCTCTTAAAGCCCTTGAAAAGGCTTCTTCGGGCGCAAGCAAAGAAGAAATCCTTAACGCTCCCGAGTGCAAGTGCATACTTGACCTTATGGACGCTATCGACAGTTATATCCCGACTCCGGAAAGAGACGACGCTAAGCCGTTCCTTCTTCCCGTCGAAGACGTATTCACCATCAGCGGTCGTGGTACCGTTGCTACCGGAAGAGTTGAAAGGGGCGTCGCTCACGTAGGCGATCCCGTTGAAATCGTCGGACTTCAGGAAAAACCGACCACTTCGGTTATTACCGGTCTCGAAATGTTCAGAAAGACTCTTGACGAAGCTCAGGCAGGCGATAACGTCGGCGCTCTTCTTCGTGGTATCGACAGAAACGGTATCGAAAGAGGACAGGTTATAACCAAACCCGGCACCGTTAAGGCTCACACCGAGTTCAGCGGACAGGTTTACGTCCTTACCAAAGAAGAAGGCGGACGTCACACTCCGTTCTTCAACAACTATCGTCCTCAGTTCTATTTCAGAACTACCGACGTTACCGGAACCATCAAACTTCCCGACGGAGTAGAAATGGTTATGCCCGGCGACCACGTCACGATCGACGTATCTCTTATCACGCCTATCGCTTGTGAAGAAGGTCTCCGTTTCGCTATCCGTGAAGGCGGCAGAACGGTAGGATCGGGCGTCGTTGCGAAGATAATAAAATAATCTTTGAAAAAACGTCATATATTACGAAACAAAATTCCCGAAGGAGAGATTCCTTCGGGAATTTTTATTGTTCGCGGAGTCGGAAGAGTCCGCGCAAAGCGGCGATGAAAAAGCCTTTTGCGTATAAAACGCGCCGCTTCCGCATAAAAGCGGAAGCGGCGGAAAAAAGGAATATATTAATACAAAACGTTTTCAACTGCCGTGCAGTATACCATAGGGACGTTTAGTATAGCGGTCTTATCATTTTTAAAAACGACTTTATATTTGTTTCCTTGGACATACGGAGATCCGCCTGTCTGTCCGCCGCCACGCAGAACTATAGTTGTATTTGTTTCGATAGGAGTAAATCCCTTAATATCGGATTTATTAAAAATAAAATCTTCTTTATCTATACCGAAGAACATAAGAGCCGGGGCGCCATCTTTTTTTGAACTGCCGAGATAGCAAACTTTATTTCCGGGGCAAAAATCATTTCCCGTGACTTCGCCTATTTTTTTTGAAAGAACTTTACCTAGTAATTTAAAAAAGCCCATAAATTGATTCCCTTGTTTTAGAGTGTCTCTCACTTTATATATAAATAATATACGAGAAATTCTCGTATGTCAAGTATTTTACGATAATTTTTCGTAAAATAATAGTATGTATGAGAAAATAGCGGAAAGAATAAAAGAATTAAGAAAAGAGCGAGATTTATCGCAAGCGCAATTCGGGAACATAATATCGGTTTCGCAAGACAGCGTTTCTTTATGGGAAAAGGGGAAAAGCCTTCCTAATACGGAATATGTAATAAAGATTTGCGAGCAGTTTGATGTTTCTGCGGATTATCTGTTGGGATTAGAAGATTGAACAGGGGGAAAATCGTTATTATTTCAAAAATAAAAATTATGCCGTATGCGCGAAAGTTTTTTACGCATACGGCATATCTATATTTTAAGCATAATAGCGGCGGAATAGACTTAAAACGGCGGACAAGAGTATATGGAAAACGGAGCCGTTCGGCTCCGTTTTCCACGTTAAAACAATGAATTTAGTTGAGTGGTCTAATCAAAAAGGCATAAAGCCTGAAATTCATACTCTTTCAACTTTTCCGCTTTTAAGGCATCTTGCGCAAACGTATTCAGAAGAAACAACGCCGTCCGTGACGACTCTGACCTTTTGAACGTTCGCATTGTAAGAACGCGGAGTCTTACGGTTACTGTGGCTTACCTTGTTGCCGGATAATTTCGCTTTACCGCAAACGCTGCAAACTCTTGACATATTGCACCTCCAAACACTGATACTTCTCAAATTTAGCATAGATACTATAACACAAAATAATGATAAAAGCAAGGATTTTGACCCGATTTTGACGAAATTTATATGTAAAAAAAGCCAACGGTATAAAATCTACCCGAAAATCCTTGTAAATTGCTTTGAAATATTGTATAATTGATACAAAGGAGAAGCCTATGCCCGTCACCACGTCTAATATTTACGGAAAAATTTCAATATCCGACGACGCTATCGCCAAGGTGGTAACTCACGCCGCTTTGGAGTGTTACGGCATAGTGGAAATGGTCTCTCGGAAACTGTCCGACAGCATTTCCCATCTTTTCGGCCGCGATTCGGACACCAAGGGGGTAAAAGTCACTACGAGCGGCGACCGCATTTACGTCGACGTATACGTCATCATAAAGTACGGCGTATCTATATCCGCCGTCGCGGATTCGCTTAAAAACGCGGTCAAATACAAAGTCGAAGAATTTACGGGTATGATCGTAGATACGGTCAACGTCAACATCATCGGCGTCAAATTATGATTGTAATCGGGGGCTTTTTTTGTTTAGTCCCTGTTCCATTTCGCTTTCGGAGGAAATTTTTCAGAAATGATAAAGAATATAAACGGCGCTACGTTTGCCAGAATGGTGGTAAGCGCCTCTAAATTGCTCGACGTCAACAGAGAGCAGATAGATACGTTAAACGTTTTCCCTGTGCCCGACGGAGATACGGGCACGAATATGAGCCTTACGATGCAGTCGGCGGTAAAGGAGATAAAGGCGGTAAAATCCACTTCGCTTTCGGACTTCACCGACGCGGTTTCCAAGGGCGCGTTAAGGGGAGCGCGCGGAAACTCAGGCGTCATCACTTCACAGATATTCAGGGGAATGTGCGCGGTACTCAAAGATTATTCGGAGTTCGACACAAAGACGTTTGCAAAGGCTCTTAAAAACGCCACGACGATAGCATACAGCGCGGTTTCGATACCCAAGGAAGGAACGATCCTTACCGTTTGTCGTATGGTTTCCGAACACGCGCAGAGCATAAGCGGCAAAATAAAAGATTTCGAGACGTTTTTTCAGGAAATAATCGATAAAGCGGACGAAGCGGTAAAACTCACTCCCGACCTTCTTCCCGTACTCAAAAAAGCGGGAGTCGTGGATTCGGGCGGAACGGGACTTCTGACGATCTATAAGGGAATGTACAAAGGACTTATAGGCGAAGAGATAGAAGGAGCGGCGGCGGAAGAACCCGAAGTAAAGGTAGACCCGACAAGGGAACACGCCGATATATTTAACTTAGGACAGATAGAATTCGGTTATTGCACTGAATTTTTCATCATAAATTTGAAGAAAAAGACCACTCTCGCGGATATTGACAGGCTGAGAGAGTACTATATGACCATAGGCGACAGCGTTCTCGTCATAGGAGATCTCGAATTCGTCAAAGTCCACGTCCACACCAACAATCCGGGACAGGCGCTCACCAAAGCCCTTCAACTCGGCGAAGTGGACAGGATAAAGATCGAGAATATGCTCGAAGAGAACAGGCAACTCAAAAAGAAGTACGAAGCCGAGAGAAAGCCTATGGGAATGCTCTCCATTTGTTCGGGCAAGGGCATAGAAGACATATTCAAGGATATAAACGTAGACAGGGTCATAGAAGGCGGACAAACCATGAACCCGTCGGCGCAGGACATCGCGGACGCGATAGTCAAGATAAACGCCGAAAGCGTGTTTATATTCCCCAACAACAAGAATATAATCCTTGCGGCGGAGCAGTCGAAATCTCTCGTCGAAGGCAAGAAAATATACGTTGTTCCCACTAAAAATATCCCGCAGGGCATTTCCGCGGCGCTCGCTTTTAACCCCGAGATAACCGCCGACGAAAACCTTATCGAGATGTTGCACGCGATAGACAACGTGACGGCGGGACAGGTAACTTACGCGGTCAGAAACGCCAAGGTGGACGGCTACACGCTCACGAAAGGCGACATAATCGGGCTCGACAACAAGAAAATTCTCGCCAAGGGCAAGGATATAGACACCGTTACGGGCGTACTTATAGACAAACTCCACGACGCGGCGCACAGCCTTATCAATCTGTATTACGGTTCGGACGTAACCGAAGAACAGGCGATCGCCTTGCAGGAGAACTTGCAGGAGAGATATCCGGATATGGACGTCGAGATATTCTACGGCGGGCAGCCCATTTACTATTACATAGTATCCTTGGAATAAATCATCGTATTATTTTGCGGAAAACGGGGAAACCGTTTTCCGCTTTTTTGAAATAAGATTATGAAACTCACCGAAATAAGGGGTATAAGCGACAAGCGCGCCGAAGACTTCGCAAAAATGGGAATAACCACCGCGGAACAACTCGTTAAGCATTTTCCGAGAACATATCTCGACTTAACGACTACTTTGCCGCTCGAAAAGTGCTATAATAACGATATAGTGCTGACGTACGGCAAAGTTTTAAGTATGCCCGTGGTCTTTACGTCGGCGAGAAAATTGAAGTGCGTAAAGGTAGCCGTCGAGCAGGGAATGCAGGTTTTTACCGCGATATGGTTCAATCAGCCGTACGTCACGGGTAAACTCCGTCCCGACGTCGAGTACCTTTTTTACGGGCGGGTAAAAAACGGTTTCGGGGGAACGACGCTCGTCAACCCGTCGTTCGAGCCGATCGACAACAACGTGCGCTTAAAGGGCATAGTTCCCGTCTATTCCTTAAAGGGCAACCTTACCCAGAAATGCGTGCGGGACGCCGTAAAAGACGCCCTTTATAAGTTGAAGACGCGTTCGGTCATACCCGAAGAACTGATAAGGAAATACAACGTTTCTTCTCTTTACGACGCCTACCGAGAAGTGCATTCCCCCACCGACGTAACGTCGGGGCAAAGGGCTGCGGAAAGGATCGCTATAGAAGAGTATTTTATACTCATTTCGGCGTTCAAACTGATAAAGGGCGACCGCCAGCAGATAAGGATAAATCAATATTCCTGCACGGCGGCGGATATGAAGGCTTTTACCGAGCGGTTCGGGTTCGAGTTCACCGCGGGGCAAAAAAAGGCTGTCAACGAGATATATTCCGATCTCACGTCGCCGCGCTCTATGAACAGGCTTTTGCAAGGCGACGTCGGAAGCGGCAAGACGGCAGTCGCGCTTTGCGCCGTTTACGCCGCCGTAAAGAGCGGTTATCAGGCGGCGATGCTCGCGCCGACCGAGATTCTCGCAAAGCAAAATTTCTCGATAATTCAACGGATTTTCCCCGAATACGAGTGCGTGTTTTTGAGCGGCTCGTTAAAGGCTTCGGAGAAAAACGCCATAAAGAAAAGGATAAAGAGCGGCGACGCGAGAATAGTCGTCGGCACCCACGCGGTAATTCAGGGAGACGTTGAGTTTTATAACCTTTCTATG
>CAMNIW010000051.1 GCA_946540675.1 uncultured Clostridia bacterium
GTTATCCTGTGCGGCAAACGAAACTTTTACTTCGATATCGCGGTTGACGCTGTCTTGCAAATATATGTTTATCGCGTCGAAGTCGTTAGCGGCCTCGCTGACGTGGAAAACCGTCTTAAAGTCGAATACCTGTAACGCATTGATAAATTCAAACGTTTGCGTTCCGCTTTGAGTAGTAGTCATATAAATGCGGTTATCGCCCGGGGTTTTCGTGAATGCGTCGCCGTAAAAATAATCCTGCATACGCAGCTCGCCTTGCTTGAACCCTACGTCTATTACCGGTATGGTATAACTCTTTTCCGAAACGTTTGCATCCGTTCCCGCGCGGTATACGATCGTGACGGAACTATTTGCGTTCGACGTAAATTTGCCGTCCGAAATTTTCGTTTCAAGACCTTGGTCTTGTTTAACGAACGCTTCCGCAACGATTTCCGTAGGCGTCGACGAACTGAATTCATATGCCTTAAGCACGGGTAAATCGTACGTAGCGCCTTTGATCACGTATTTAGGCAGCGCCGGATCCGTCGGGAAATAAGGAGCCGCCGAACCTGCGATCAGAATAGTTTTTTCTGTCGTTTTTGTTTCCAAATAATCCGAATAAACGTATTCTAAAGTCCACTCGCCCGCATATAACGGCAAGAAGGTATAAGCGTTCGCTCCTTCCGTATCTATCGAAACGCTTATAAGCCCGTTCCCGTAGTTTGCCGTTGCCGAAACGGAAGATTTGCCGTGAGCGTTAAGAACCGTAGGTACGGGTACGCGAACGATATTGCCCGTATCGCCCGCCTCGTCTCCGCCGTCAAAAGATATGCCGAGCGGCTCGTTGCAAATCTCCGCGCTTACGTCGTAGCGGCATTCTGAGAAATTGCCGCTCGCGTCCGTGGCGGTGTAAATAACCGTATATAAACCTTTTCTGGTCGGTATAAACACTCCGTTTTTAAGCGTGACGTTTGCCTCGGAAAGTTGCCCGTAATCCCGATACACTTTTGCCGAAACGTTTACCGACCTGTCGAGGTTATCCGTTACGTTGGCGGCGGGGATGGGATAAGTCCTGCCGACGACCGCGCCCGGCAATTCGTTTTCGGCGTATTCGCCGTATACGATTTCGATTTCCGGAGCCTCGGCATCGACAATGTAGTCCACGTTTAAATTTTCGCCTTTGACGCCGTCGACCTCCGTCACTACGAGATTGAACGCGTCCTGATTATACTCGGCGGCGTAAACGCTCAATAAGCATTCGCCCGTCAAAAAGCCGTCCCATTGTATGGAGGAGAAAATCGAAGCGTCGTCGAGATCGACTACGAGGCCGCCGTTTACGTACACCAAGCGTTTTTCGTAATCCATACTCAGCTCCAACGATTGATCGGCAACGTCGGTAGGCGCGCCGATTATCGGGTTATTGTTTTCGTCCAACTTGACCCTCTCAGCGGTTTCGCCGGGCAGTTTCTCGTCGGCAGCTTGAACGTGCGGTACGCCTGCCATCGAAAACTTTACGCCCGCGCCGTAAATGTCGTTTCTGTGCAATAAGTAACCGACTCCCTCGTGTTCGATATACCTGGAATCTTCGGGTGCGTTCCTCCGTTCGAGTCCGGTCGGAGCCTGCCCCGCGGCGTTAGCGGTAACGTACACGAGGGTTTCTTGCCAAGCGAATTCGAGCGGATCCCTTTCGAGCCGCTTACACTTTATAGTAATAAAATTATCGCTGTCGTACAAGTCGGTCAAAACGAATACGACTTGTAAAGCGTCGGATAAACCCTGTTTTTTCGGATTGACGAATAAAGACGCGAGAACGTCGCCCTTTTGCTTTCCGTTAAGATTTATCGCTTTATTGTAATAAAGCCTGTCGCCGTAACCGAGCGATGCGACGATTCCCGGTTTCAAGGGAGCGGTTTCCACCGTGCCGAATCTGACGGCAGACTTATCGCCGACTTCGTATAATCGCTTTAAAACGCTGAAATCTTTCTTCACACTGCATATACCGTCGGAAGTATTCGCGCGGTATTCGAGTACGTATTTACCCGTAACGCTCAGCGTGGCGGTTTCAGCTGAAACCGCGTTTCCGTCGGGATAGTGCAAAACGACTTCCGCGTCGTATACCCTCCCTCCGACCTCTATATCGGAAACGGGAATGGAGAGTTCCGTTCCGATCGCATAACTGCTTTCGAGCGATATCTCTTCGGTAAGCCTGCCCTCTGCCGACGCGGTACGCGGCGCATTTGTTACGCCGAGCAAAACCGCCGCAATAAACGCGGTGAACAAAACCGATAAAACCGCTGTTTTACATTTTTTTGTCATCGTTGTTCTCCTTCAGGCGAATTACTCTTTCACTCCGCCCATCGAAATATTGCCCATAAGTTTATCTTTAAATATAATGAATAAAATCAAAATCGGCAACGCGAGCAACATACATCCCGCCATTTGCCCCGGGACCGTCGCCGCTCCGCCTTGCGAGCGATGACTCAAAGCGAACAAACCTCTCGCTAAAGTTGCGTACGACGGCATATACAGCATCGGCGTCTGATAGTCGTTCCAAAAGTCTATAAACTTTAGCAAGACCACCGTGCCCAATACGTTTTTAACCATCGGGACGGCTATCTGCACCATAACCCTCAGTTCCGACGCGCCGTCGACGTAAGCCGCCTCTAAAATGTCGTTGGAGACGCCTTTGAACACGGCGTAGAATACGAGATAGAACATGCCGAGGAAATTGAATTTCTGTATATAATTGCCTATCATCGTATCGAACAAATTCAGTCTACGGAGTATCGCCATCTCCGACGGCGCGCTTCCGACGATAGGAACTACCATCAACACTATGACCATCGCATACACGAATTTGCTGAATTTATAATCGAACTTCGACGTAAGATAGCCGACGAGACACGGCACGAGCGCCTGTATGAGCGCGGATCCTACGGCATACTCTAAAGTGTTGATAAGCATAGGCCAAAACGTAACGTGAAAACGGCCTTTCCCGATGATGGTTATCTGAACCCAGAACTGCTCGGTAATGGTTATGAAATTTCGCCATTGCCATTTCCAGGGAGCGCCGTAAGGAAGCCCTATTACGTTATCCAGAAATTCTTCTTGCGTCTTTAAAGCCGTCGTCAAACCGAACAATATCGGCAGCGCAATGGAAATCACGTACAAAAACAGTATTACGAATATTGCCACGTAAAAAACGTGTAATTTATTTTTATTATGTGAAACGCGTACTTTTCTCATATTCACCCTTATACCGTTTTAGGACCGAATTTATCGAGCATTTTGCGCAATAGCAGCGTGCAAGGCGCGGCAATCGCCGTAAAGCAAAGTCCGAGAGCCGCAATGTCCGGATAGTTCTGAGGCAGCGGCGCCGCTTCTTTGGCGGCTTTGTACAGATAATACCCGAACGTATATAGCGCGTAAGGCGCATCGTCGCCGTAGAAATTATATAAATTCATCTGACCCGTAAACAAACCGACGAAGCCTACCACCACGAACGTAGTAAACGTCGGCCAAATCAGAGGTATGGTTATATACCATAATTCCTGCAGCGGGGTTATTCCGTCCAACTCCGCGGCCTCCACCACGGAGTCGGAAATACCGCTCATCGCTCCGAGATACATCATGGTACTCGTTCCGAACCCCGTCCAAACGTTATAGAACAGGATTGCATAAAGCCTCGTATCGGTATTTGCGATTAAACCTTTCATGGCGCTGCCCGTAATCATTTCGTGAACTGCGGGTATAGCGCGATCGACCATATACTTATAGAGCAGAACCATTATAAGCGCGCTTAAAATGTGCGGTAAAAACAGTATCGTTTTAAACAACCCGCTTAAAATTTTCTTTTTATAGAGATAAAACGAAAATATCAACGAAAGGGGCGTCCCCAGAACCAACCCGATCAGATAAACTATAACCGAGTTCTTTATCGCAGATAACATAAAAGGCGCTTCTTTGAAGAGGTTAACCACGTTACCGAAAGTCTTTAATCCGTTCCAGACGTAATCGCCTCTGTCAAAATCCCAAGTCCTGAACGCAAGCAAGATTGAATTTATGTTGACAAAGATCCAAAATATAATGAACTGAATAATCGGCAGCGCCATCATCAACGTATAAAAAATCAGTTTATTGCGTTTACCGATTTGCGCGCTTACACGTTTTTTAGCAAATTCCATATACCATCACTTATCGATATCGTTAATTATTTATATACTTTCCGTAGTCCGAACTCCATTTGGCGGCGTCTATCCACTGCCCCATGAAATACTTCGCCGCCGAATACTTCGCTAAAAAGCCTTCAAACGCCGTATTATAACTTTGATGATCGAAGTTCGATTTATGCAAGTAGCCTATCAACGCTTCGTTTTCGATTATCATTCTGTTTTGGGGAAGCGTTGAAACGACCGTTGCCTTTTTACGCATTTCCCAACAACTTTTCGCATAGTAGTTAAGGTCTTTCTCCTGCGCGGAAGTCAATTCGTATTTAAGCCCTTTCGCAACGCCGGTAGTCGTCGTAAATTCCTGCAAAGATTCGTCGGAATAGCAGAAACTTATAAATTCTTTAGCGAGTTTTACCTTTGCCGGCTTATTCGCAATGTTTGCGTTGACGAAACAGAACGAACGCATAGCGTTGAAAAGAACAGGCTCTTTTGCACCCGCCGCTCTGTCCGCTTCGCCGACCGCAGTGGGCATTGGCATCCAGGCAAAATGCCTGTCCGCAGCGCCCTCGCCGAGCGTAAGCGAACGCTGATACGCGGGAGCCGCTTCGTTCCACCAATAGTTACCGTCGATAATCATACCTATCGGTTTACCTATGAGGTCGGAACGGATATAATCTTCCTGTGCCGCTATCTGCGAGTGCGTGGAGTTGTTGTTGGAAAGGCTATACGCGTAACTGTCTATATTTTTGACAATCGTATCGAGCATATCGTAGCCGTAGTATCTGCCTGCCAACTGTTTGGTAAGATATCCCGTGGAATTATCTATCGTTTGACGGGTGATCTGCGGAGCGTCACCGTCAAAGCCCGTAACTACAGAAACGGGTTTATCGTAACTGTTATAGTTGTAGTATACCGACGCTTCGTCCGCTCCGCCTATAGAACACTCTATCGCGTCGACGATATATTCGGTATATCCCGCATGCGCGCCCGGCCATATAAACGGAGTAACGCCGACGAGTACCATACGATTGCAAAGCTTCTTGAATTCTTCTAAAGTTGCGGGAAGACCGTCGTCATAGTCGCCGGGTATGCCGTTCGGACCGACGGAAGGAACGTCATCGTCATCGATGATGAATCCGTCGTTGCCGTTGTCTTTATCGGCGGCGAAGAAAAGTTTATAGTCTTTAAACACGTCCACGTCGTAGGAAACGCCGCGATACGCCTCGTAATGCGGAATCGCATAATAATTTCCGTTATACGCGGTAAGTCCCGCCTGCATATTCGGGCTAAGTTTGCTCTCAATCGTTTTAGACTCCTTAGTATTCGGTCCGGTCTTTGCAGGCGCCTTAACAACGTCTGAAACGTCGAGCAATTCGCCTTTCATTACGTAAGTATTGTAGGTAACCGCCTCATTGAAATAAACTTCCCAGTCGTCCGTCGGCAATAACAGGTAAGAGCCGTTTACGGTATACTCGCGCTCGGGGATTATCTGAACGCCTTTTTTACCCTCTTCGAAAACTTCGTCTTTATACGCCTCCTCGAACCGCTTGATAACTTTATCAAGCCAGGCGTATCCTATACCGCCTTGCAAGTTGGCTACGTAAAGTTGACTTTTATCCTCGTCGATTTGTACGTCGATTTTGCTGTTATTCGTGCCCGCGGGGCCGCAAGCGGTAACCGACGCGGCACTTAGCGCAAAAAGCGCGGAAAGTATAAATGCTATCGTCTTCTTTTTCATGTCTTTCCTCCTGACAATCGTTTTTTATTCTAACGAAAACTTTTTTACAGTTTTCCGTTTAGTCTTGCTCTGTTAAAATCCGTTTTAAATCGGTTTTCCCGCTTCGCTAATCATACGGACAAAGTTTACGGTCGTCAATTACATATACGTATTATGACCTTGTATTGCGGTTTAAATTCGTGCCGCCCGCTTTTCGTAACGAAAGCAAATCATAATCCGACAAAATAAAATTCTTTACTAGACAATAACATAAAAACTTTGCCTATGTCAACAGAGAATCCCGAAAACAACCCCCCACTATTTGGGAGAATGTGCGCCCCAATTCACCAAAATTTGGTGCTAATCTTTAAAATTATGTTGAATTGCTTGATTTTTTTCTTTGATTATAGTATAATTCCTACGAATACGGCTCAAGGGGTCCGGAATATGAGTGAACTTTTAAACATCGAAAACAAGCCGCTCAATCTCGAAGACGCGAAGGATGAGAAAATAATATATAGTTTCTGTTATGCTTTATCTTCCGCCGATCGGATACGCATTTTAAAAAGTCTGTTGCGGGAAAGTAAAAGTTTAACCGCTCTTGCAAAAGAGTTGAATATTCCGCCAACGACTATTGCCCGTCACGTTGAAATTTTAGAGAAAGCGAAACTCGTTTTTATGAATTTCCAGCCGGGGCCGAAAGGGCATTCAAAGCATGTCGCTTTGGCTACTCGCGGATTTTCGGTTTCTTTTGTCCGCAACAACTTGATCGACGAGAAGCCGCCTTTATATTCGGTTGAATTGCCTATCGGAGTTTTTTCGCACTGCCATATAGAAAAACCGTGCGGAATGCTCAGCAAAGAAAAACAGATAGCGCCGTTCGATACTCCGAGCAATTTCTTTATTCCGGAACGCGTCGAAGCGGAAAATTTATGGTTCGATAAGGGCTTTATATCATACAATTTCCCTGTTCCCGATATTAAAAACCCGCAAGACGTAACGGAAATATCCTTCTCGTTTGAAATTTGTTCCGAAACGCATTGCTATAACAATAACTGGCCGAGCGACATTACCATATTTATAAATAGCGTGGAAGTGTTGACGTTTACTTCGCCGGGAGATTTCGGAGGCAGAAGGGGAAAATACACGCCTAAGTTCTGGCCGATCACAAGCACGCAATTCGGAATGCTGAAAACCGTTACGGTAAACAGAACGGGTATTTACTTAGACAGTCAACTGTCGGACAAAAGGAATATTTTCGACGACTTACAGTTGTTTAAAGGCTATGCGGTACAACTTACGATCGGCATTAAAGACGACGCCGTTCATAAGGGCGGAATAAACTTATTCGGAAAAAATTTCGGGGACTATCCGCAAGGAATAAAAATGCTTCTGTCCTCTACCGCTTCAAGTAAAAATATTTAGGTCACGCTACTTTTCTATTTTATTATACAAAATGCATACAAAAAGTCGACAAAAATGTCGACTTTTTTCGCTGTCTCTGTTGACCGAAATAACTATCGTTAAATTATAGGCGTCAGCCTTCAAAAGTTTCTTCTAATATTAAATTAAGGCCGTTTATATCTGCCGGAGACGTTTCAATTTCATTAAGCCCCGTCGGTCCGCCGCAATCATCTATTACCATATTTCCTTTCGCTTGCAAAAGTTTAGGACATTCATAAGATTTAACGTCTTCAACTTTCTTAACATTTATTTCAATTTCCCAACCGTCACCATAATCGTATTCGTATATTAGTATCGAGAATCCTCGGATTCGGTTTCGCCGCCTTTTCGATTTCGTCAAACAGTATAATGCTGAACGGTTTTTCTCTGACGGCGTTCGTCAGTTGTCCACCCTCTTCGTATCCGACGTATCCCGGAGGCGCACCGATAAGTTTTTGATCGCTATTCTCTTGGGCATAAAACGATGTAAAAAGTCGATGTCGTAAGTTCAAGTCTTACAGGTTCGTAAATAATAAAAAATGTTAGCTCTAAAACGTAACATATTTGTCCAACTTTTCGACTGCATAAATATTTGTAAAAAGAACGGAATATTCAAAAAAATAACGAATAAAAAAGAGTAAGATTGCATATCTTACTCTCTTTTATGCACTGTTAGCTAAATCACCAGTGCATTATGGCTCCCCGTGTAAGGTTCGTAAGGAGCGTCAGCGA
>CAMNIW010000052.1 GCA_946540675.1 uncultured Clostridia bacterium
GTATATTGGAAGCGTTGAGTTACGGCATTCCCTGCCTGATCACTACGGGGACCACTCTTGAAAACACGATTAAAGAAAGTGATGCGGGGTGGGTGTGCGATACGACCGCGGACGCCATAGCGCAAACGATAGAACGGGCCGTAACGGAAAGAGAAACGTTAAGGGATAAATCTTATAAAGCGAGAAAACTTATTGCCGATAAATTTGCGTGGGATAATGTTGCGAAACAAACAATAAAGCAATATGAATTATTGTTGGATAAGTTATGATTGTATATATTATATTGCTACTCATAATATTTATCGCCCTGGGAATCGCCGGTAACAGAAGATCGCAGGAAATAGGCGTATTCTTGGCACGGAAGGAAGCGGGGGACGGATATTTATTATCGGGTAGGTCTAAAAACGAAATATACACCTATAAGACCATATATAGCATTATAGCGTTTGCGTTATTGTTCTTTATGTGGGTCTTAACCGCGTTCAGGGGGCCGGACATAGGCAACGACACAAGGAACTATATATACTATTTTGAAAAAATCAGAACTACGGGAATAGAGAAAGAATATAGATTCGAGTATGGCTTTCAACTTTTTTGCCTTATAGTCGGACTGTTTACAAATGATGCGCAAGTGTTTTTGATTGTTTGCGCGACGATTTGCTATATCGGGATAGGAGTATATATATTCAAATATTCAAAAAACATCCTAATATCGGCGATACTTGTATTTACTTTCTGTTTTTCGATATTTACGAGTGCGTTGCGGCAGAATTTTGCGATGATACTTTGTCTATATGCATACCATTTTATCAAAAACAAAAAACTGATAAGGGCTTTTATTCTTATCTGTCTTGCCACAACTTTTCATAAAACCGCCGTGTTATGCTTTATTTTCTTCCTGTATAAATTCATAGGGGTCGGGTTGAAAATAAATTTGGTTCTGATAGCCGTTACGATAGTGTTGGCAATGTCCGGGGCGCTTAACAATATCTTGGTAAATTTCGGCTGGTACGGGATTTACGCGCATGGTAAATATGCGGGGACCGGTTGGGTAGCCGTTGCCTATAACGTTTTGCAGGGCTTGTTTTTCTATTGGTTTATGTATACCGCATATAAAAAACGAATCCGCCATAAACAACAGATAGTGCTTATAAACTGTATTGTTTTAATCTTTTTGAATTCATTGGGATTTGCCGTCAATTTATTTACACGCGCTTCGCAATATTTCATTTTGCCTATAATAACGGAGTTCCCGAATGCCTGTTATGAAGGTAAAGTCAAAGAAAAGAGTTTATGGCTTTCCGTGGTTTGTCTGGCATTGATCGGATATTTCCTTGCTTCGTTTATTATGCGACCCGAATGGAACAGTCTGTATCCTTACAGTTTTTGTTGGTAATAAAAACAATACTGCCGTAAAAAGACGAATGAAAGAAAACTTGCGGATAGAGTAATATGGATAAGAAAAAAAGCTTTCTTAATGTAACCGTTTCGATATTTTTTAGGGTACTTATTATAATATTTGCAATAATGGCAAGACGAAGCCTCATTTCCCACGTGGGAAATGAGGCTAACGGCGTCTATGCGCTTTTTATAAGTATCGTAGGGTTTTTGTCCATCGCCGAACTCGGCGTAGGCTCCGCGATAACGTACTGTATGTACAAGCCGATAGTAGAAGGACAGAACGAAAAAGTTTCCGCGCTGTACTACCTGTTCAAAAAGTTATATTTTTATATCGGTTTATTGATCCTTGTCGGCGGCGTTATAATTATGCCGTTTTTGAAATACATAGCAAAAGATTATGACGCTTCGAGCATAAATCTTCCCATAACGTTCGGGATCGTTTTGTGCTCGGTATGCCTTACGTACGGGTTCAGTGCGAATCTGTCGTTACTTAACGCCTATAAAAACAATTATATAGCAACGGCGATCACGTCTACGGGACTTATAATACAGTATATAGCGCAGATTATAATTCTCAACGTTATAAACTCTTTTGAACTGTTCCTGTTGATGCAGGTCTTTGTGACCTTGCCGGAATGGATAATATCGGAGATAATAGTACGAAAAAAGTATAGAGAAATCGTATCGTTAAAGGGAAAGATCGATAAAGACTCCAAAAATGAAGTAGTCAAAAACACAAAGGCGATGTTTATGCACAAAATAGGCGGCGTTCTTGTAAACACCGCCGACAGCGTCATAATATCCGCATTTATAAGTATCGTTCTGCTCGGTAAATATAACAATTACGTGACGATAATAGTCGCTATGGACGGGCTTTTGGGACTGTTTTTTTCGTCGCTTACGTCGATAGTCGGGCATTTGTATATCGAAGAAGGGGTCGAAATAACCCATAAATACTTCAACTTCTTCCATATGTTCAACTTTATTCTCGGCTGTGTATTTTATTTGGGTTATTTTGCGGTAATCGACGATTTGGTAACGATTTGTTTCGGGGACGGGTTGATTTTAAGCAAATACACGTCTATAGTCATTACCGTAAACTATTTTATTCAATTTATGAGAAGGAGCACCTGGCTTTTCAGAGAAGCGACCGGAGTTTTTTATAAAGACAGATGGCGACCGATAGTCGAAGGCGTGACGAATATTTGTCTTTCTATTTTGTTCGTTATGATTTTCCCCGACGAATACAAGATCGTCGGCGTTATAGTTGCCACTATTATCACCAATATGACTATATGTCACGTGATAGAGCCGTACGTTTTGTATAAATATGTGTTTAACGATAATCCGAAAGGTTACTATCTGAGAAATTATATATACATAGCGGTGTTTACGGCGGCATTATTCCTGCTGAAATCCGTTATGGTCAGCATTTCTAACGTGTGGTTGGAGTTCCTTGCAAACGGATTTATTGCGGTCGGTATTGCGTTAGCGGTTATTTTGGTAACCGTTTTGACAAACAGAGAATTCAAGCATTATGCTAAACAAATGATAAACAAAATAAAAAATCACCGACATTGACGGCGATTCGTACAACGGGCGGAAGCCGCAAAATTGCGGCTTCCGCCCGTTTGTCATTAAAAATTTATCGGCTACCAGTCCTGGCGGTCGCTTATTTTTATGTCGTCGTAATAGTCGAAATACCGCCTTTTGAATTCGTCGTTGGGCGTTTTCTTTACGGGCGACGGTTTTTTTGCCTGCGGTTTCTTTTCTTCCGTCGGCTTTTTTTGTCCGTGTTCTTCTTTCATAGTCCTTTTTGTTTAAGATATACCATAAGTACGGCTATATCGGCCGGGTTCACTCCCGATATTCTCGACGCCTGTCCGAGATTTTCGGGACGTATGCGTTCGAGTTTTTCCTGCGCTTCGTTTCTCAGTCCCGATATCTTCATATAGTCTATATCCGCGGGGAGAGTCCTTTGGTCGAGTTTTCTCGCGCGCTCTATCTGTTCGAGCCCGCGCTTTAAGTAGCCTTCGTATTTGACGTCGGTTTCCACGCGCTCCAAAACGTCGTAAGGGTAATCCTTAAAGAGTCCGAACTCTTCTCGCACGGCTTCGAGCGGTATGTTGCGCCTTATCATATCCGCGACGGATATGCCGCCGTTGACTTCGCCGCCGTTCATCTTTTTGACGAATTCCGCCGCTTTTTTTGGCGGCATATTCTCGTTTATCTCGGCTTTGAGTTTGGCTATCATTTCCTGCCTTTGCAGGAATTTTTCATAGCGGTCGTCTTTTACGAGTCCGACTTCGCGTCCCTTTTCGGTCAGCCGCGTGTCGGCGTTGTCCTGACGGAGAAACAGCCTGTATTCGGCTCTCGAAGTCATCATACGGTACGGCTCGTCCGTGCCCTTTGTCACGAGATCGTCAATAAGCACGCCTATATATCCTTCGTCGCGCCCGATGACGAGCGGTTTTCTTCCCTGTATGTACATCGACGCGTTTACGCCCGCGATAAGCCCCTGCGCCGCCGCTTCTTCGTATCCGCTGGTCCCGTTTATCTGTCCCGCGGTGAAAAGCCCCGCGACCTTCTTGAATTCAAGGCTTGGCTTTAAGTCAAGGCTGTCTATACAGTCGTACTCTATCGCGTAGCCGTACCGCATAAAGCGGCAGTGTTCGAGCCCTTTTACAGAACGGTACATATCCCTTTGCACGTCGTGCGGAAGGGAAGTGGACATACCCTGAACGTAAATTTCGTTGGTGTCGTAGCCTTCGGGTTCAAGGAAAATCTGGTGTCTTTCCTTGTCGGCGAATCTTACTACCTTGGTTTCTATCGACGGGCAGTATCTCGGACCCGTGCTCTCTATGTTCCCGTTATAAAGCGGGGAGCGGTCAAGGTTATCGAGTATTATCTTATGCGTCTTTTCGTTGGTATAGGTAATGTAGCACGGCTCCTGTTTTTCGGGGACGCCGTCGGTCATAAACGAAAACGGGTATACTTTCGTCTCGCCGTCCTGCCGTTCGAGCAGAGAAAAATCTATCGACCTGCGGTCTATTCTCGCCGGAGTTCCCGTCTTGAAACGGCGTATCTTAAAGCCGAGAGAAGCAAGGCTCGCCGTCAGTCCGTTTGCGGGCAAAAATCCCGACGGACCGGCGTTTTGCGACCACTCTCCGGCGATAACTCTGCTGCAAAGGTAAACTCCCGTCGCGACGACCACGGCTTTGCACGGGAACACGCTCCCGAAAGACGTCTTTACGCCGACGACTTTGCCGTTTTCGACGAGAATCTCGGTCGCTTCGCACTGTATCACCGAGAGATTTTCGGTGTTTTCGAGCGTCTTTTTCATCAGGGCGTGATACCTGAACTTGTCCGACTGCGATCTGAGCGACTGTACCGCCGAGCCTTTGCCGCGGTTGAGCATCTTTATCTGCATCATCGCCTTGTCGGCGTTTATGCCCATTTCTCCGCCGAGTGCGTCGACTTCGCGGACGAGATGACCTTTCGCCGTGCCGCCTATCGACGGGTTGCACGCCATAAAGGCTATATTTTCGAGATTGACCGTAAGTATCGCGGTTTTTTGTCCCGTTCGCGCCGCCGCGAGAGCGGCTTCCGCGCCCGCGTGTCCCGCGCCTATCACCACGACGTCAAAACGGTCTTCGGTATAAGAAATCATAATTCGGTATAAGAAATCATAATATGTTTTACACTCAGGTTTTGTCGATCCTGATTATTTTTTAAGTATAAGGTTTTTAAGGTCTTTGACTTCGGTCGCTATCCGCGAATTTTCCTTTTGCAGGGAAGCGATCTTGTTTCTCGCGTGTATGACGGTCGTATGGTCTCTTCCGCCGAGCGCTTGTCCTATCGTGACCAGCGGAATAGACAAAAGTTCGGTCATAAGATAACAGCATATTTGCCGCGGCTCGACTATTTCCTTGTTTTTCTTTTTGCCGATAAGATCCATTTTGGATATCTTATAGAAAGAGCAGACCGCGTCGATTATCGTGTCGGAAGTGAGCGCTTCTTCGCGCGATTCTTCGCCGGCGCTTTCTTTAAGCGCTTCTTTGGCGAGATCTATGGTTATCGGGCATTCGTGCAGCATAGACGCGAATATCACTTTGTTCAGCATACCTTCGAGCGAACGGACGTCGCTGTCCGACCGCTCCGCGAGATAGAGCGCGACGTCGAGAGAGATAATATATTTTCTCATCTCGGCTTTCTTTTGCAAAATGGCTATTTTGGTTTCTATGTCAGGCGGAAGTACCTGCGCCATAAGTCCGCCTTCGAAACGGGTTTTAAGCCTGTCGGAGATCTCTATTTCCTTGGGAAGACAGTCGGCGGAAAGGACGATCTGCTTTTTCTTGGAGTACAGTTGATTGAACATATGGAAGAACTCTTCCTGAGCGGACTGTTTGCCCGCGAGAAACTGTACGTCGTCTATGATAAGCACGTCGGCGTTGCGGTATTTATTGACGAAATCTATGCCGACTTTCGTATACGCTTTTCCCTGACGTATATTCATTATAAGTTCTCTCACGAACTTTTCGCAAGACGCGTAAAGAACGTTTTTAAGCGGATTGTTCGCCTTTATGTGGTTGGCGATGGCGTTCATTATATGCGTTTTTCCGAGTCCCGTTCCGCCGTAAATAAACAGGGGATTATAATTCTCTCCCGGGGCGTCCGCGACGGCTTTCGCGGCGGCGCACATAAACCTGTTGGATTGTCCGACGACGAAGGTATCGAAGGTATATTTAGGGTTGATGGGCGTGTCGTCGACGGGTTCGGACTGATTGTCCGCGGCGACGGCGTCTTTATTGTTCAGGTAATCTTCCGCGCTTCCGACGAAAAGTCCTATTTCGGTAATGCCCGTGCCCGCGTTTTTAAGGGCGGTTATGATCTTGTCGTGGAGCCTTGTCGCGACTTCCGACGCGAACAGTTCGGACTTGGTGACGAGTACGAGTTTAGACCCGACGACGTCCACCGGTTTCAACTGCGTGATGAACGTAGAATAAGAAGAATTGCTTATCGTCACCTGCAATTCTTCGAGCGCTTTTTCCCAAAACATCTCATAACTTTCCATTTTCGACATCTCCGTGGCGCGACCGCGCCGTTTCCGCTTCCGTAAAATTTATACGGCGGTATATCCCCCGAAAACACTTTACTATTTTTTCCGTATTATATATAATATACTAAACCGAGAAAAAAAGCAAGGTTATAAAATGGTTATCCGAAAACTCTATCTCAAAAATTTCAGAAACTACTCCGAAGAAACGTTTTCTTTTTCGGACGGGATCAACGTGATAAGCGGAGATAACGCGCAGGGAAAGACGAATTCGGTCGAAGCGGTGTTCTTTCTGTGCACGGGATATTCTCACCGCGCCACGCGGGACAAACAGGTCGTCCGCCGCGGGGAAACGCACGCGAGAATAGAGTGCGACGCCGAATCGGCTTACGGAAAAGTCAGGGTCGCTATGGATTTTTACACGGACAAGAACAAGTCCGCGACCGTAAACGGCGTGCCGGTTGCCAAGATAGGCGAACTTCTCGGAAACGTAAACTCGGTTTTTTTCAGTCCGAGCGAACTCAAACTCATACAGGAAGCGCCCGAAGACAGGCGCAGGTTTATAGACATATCCCTTTCGCAAATATCGCGCGGTTACTTTTACGCGCTTCAAAAATACAAAAAAATTCTTTCGCAAAGAAACAATCTCTTAAAAGACGTCGACAGGGAAATGATAATCGACACTTTGCCCGTCTGGGACGTAAGTCTCGCCAAAGCCGGAGCGAAGATAATCGCCATGCGCAACGACTACATAAAACTCCTGTCCCCCTTTGCGACCGACGCGCATCTCGCGATAACGGGCGGCGAAGAAGAACTGTCGGTAGAAGGCGATTATAAATACGAAGGCGACGAGAGCGAAATAGAAAAGCAACTCCTTGCGGATTATAAAGAGAGAATGGAAAAGGATCTCGAACTCGGCTACACGACGATAGGTCCGCACCGCGACGATCTGAAAATAAAGATAGGCGGCACGGACGTAAGAACTTACGGCTCGCAGGGGCAGCAAAGGACGGCGTCGATATCTCTTAAACTTGCCGAAACCGAGATATTCAAAGAAAAATTCGGGGAATATCCGACGCTTATACTCGACGACGCGATGAGCGAACTCGACAAAAGGCGCAGAGAAAGGCTTCTTTATCTCGCGGGGAAGATGCAGACTCTTATAACCTGCACCGAGCCGGACGTAATACCCGACTATAAAAAGTACAACAATATCCGTATAGGCGGCGGAAAGATAATACAAGGAGAAACCGATCAATGAGCGAATGTGATCACAATTGCGATACGTGTGGAGAAAAATGCGACAAAAGCGCGTTTATCGCCACGCCTAAACCGACAACGAAGATAGGTAAAACGATAGCCGTGGTAAGCGGAAAAGGCGGAGTGGGGAAGTCTATGATAACCGACCTTCTCGCCGTAAACACGTTGAGAAAGGGTTATAAAGTAGGGGTTTTGGACGCCGACGTCACCGGGCCTTCCGTACCCAAAGCCTTCGGGATAACCGAAAAGGCGTACGGCAACGAAGACGGAACGGCGATCTATCCCGTTCTGACGCGGCAAGGAA
>CAMNIW010000053.1 GCA_946540675.1 uncultured Clostridia bacterium
CGACCGTGTATTCGGTAAAGCGGAACGGAGATAAGACGACGGTAGACGGCGCGATAGACTTCGAAGCGGCTTTCAAAAACGGCGATAACGGGGTTGCGAGCGGCTCTTTCGCTTGCCCGTTTTCCTTCGATATAGACGGGGAAGGCGACGCGGATATAGAAAAGGTATCCCTTTGCGACTTTTCCGCCGCGGTAAAAAACGGCGCGATGGAACTCGATTGCACGCTGAAAACCGACTATTCGGTATCTATCGGGAGAGAAGTTTCTTTTATCGGCGAGATGTCGTCTTTGGGCGAACGTCGGACGTCGGGCAGCGCGATATCGGTATTTATCCCGAAAGCGGGCGACGGGTTATGGGAAATATCCAAGGAACTCGGCGCTTCGGGCGAAGAGATAACGTCGACAAACCCCGATCTCTCGTTTCCGCTCACGGGCGAAGAAAGGATAATAATTTACAGACAAAAAACCTGAAAACGGAGCGTTTATACTTATGAAAGCAAGGGCTTACGCGAAGATAAATCTTTCGCTGAACGTCTTTAATAAGACGGACGGCTATCACGGCATAGACAGCGTCGTCGTGTCGATAGACGTCTGTAACGTCGCGTCCGCAACTAAAAGGCGCGACGGCAAAATTACCGTAAAGCCGAAATATTTCGGCGACTATGCGAGCGTCGATAACGCCTTAAAGGCGGCGGAGATGTTCAAAAAAAAGTATAACGTAGGCGGATTTGACGTCACTCTCGCGCGGAATATCCCCGTAGGCGGGGGTATGGGCGGAAGTTCGGCGGACGTCGCGGCGACCTTGAACGCTCTTTCCGCTCTTTATAAGGCAGGCGACGTAAAGGATATTGCGGACGCCGTCGGGAGCGACTGCGGCTATATGCTGACGGGCGGAGCGGCGAGATTGACGGGCAGGGGCGATATAGTCGAGCCGTTTAAGTGCAAACCTTTTTATATGGTGATAATAGTCGCCGAAGAAGGGGTCAGCACGGCAAAGGCTTACGACGCTTTCGATAAACTTGCCGAAAACGGCGAACTGTCCGACAACGCCGCGCTTATTTACGCGCTTTCTTCGGGCGATCTCGTCGGCGCGGCAGAGCAGGTGAACAACGCTCTTATAAGGCCTGCGGAAACGCTCTCGGAAGAAGTAAGACTGAATCTCGCGGCTATGCGCGATCTTTGTCCGCTGTGCGCGTCGATGAGCGGAAGCGGCTCGACCGTTTTCGGGATATTCGAGACCGAAGAACTTTGCCGCTGGGCGGCGGATAAACTCAAAAAGAGCGGCAAAAAAGCCTTCGTAGTAAAGACGATCGATCCGTAAAACTACAAAATACGCCCAAAAATTTATAATATAACGTTTACGCCTTCGCGATTGTGTCAAAAACAATCGCGAAGGCGTTTTTCTTTTGGGATAATTCACCCGAAACGCGAAAGGAGTCGTTATGAAAAAATTTTGTATATCTTTGGTAATATTCGCCATAATATTTTTGACGACGGGGTGTACGGACGTTTTCCGTACGGATAAAGGCTCTGACGGGGCGGAATATCTGCGACTGCACATAAGGGCGAACTCTGACTCTGATGAAGATCAGGCGGTAAAGTACGCGGTAAAAGACAGGGTAGTCGAATTTTTGACGCCTGTCGTCGCAGGCTGTAAGGACAAAGCGCAAGCCGAAGCCGCTATACGCAAAAACTATTCCGCATTGGAAAAGATCGCCGACGAAACGCTTAAAAGCAAGGGTTTTACATACTCTTCGAGCGTAAAACTCACTCGCGAGACCTTTCCTACGAGAGTATACGACGGGGTGACCTTGCCGAGCGGAGAATACGACGCGCTCATAATCGGGCTCGGCGAAGCGAAAGGCGACAATTGGTGGTGCGTGGTCTATCCGCCGCTTTGTTTCACGGGCGGCGAAAACGTCAGGTACAAGTCCAAAATAATAGAAATAATAGCGAAATGGCGACGGGGCGGATAACTCCTTGCCGTCATACCGCAAGGAGAAGATATGAAGAGAAGAACAACGGGAATAGCGATCGTAACGGCGTTTGCGCTGACTTTGATTTTCGGAGCGTCGCTTTACTACGGCTCGGGAACGGGCAGGACGAAGGCTCAGGCGTATACCGCGGAACAGTCGGTGGAAACTATCGTATTAAAACAGGGCAGCAGCGGAACGTACGTAAAGCAATTACAGCAAAAACTTAAAAATTGGGGGTATTACGGCGGCGCGGTCGACGGAGTTTTCGGAGCGAAGACTCGGGCGGCTGTGATAAGTTTTCAGCGTAAAAACGGTCTTACCGCCGACGGAGTGGTCGGCAGCAAGACTTTTGCCGCGCTCGGAATAAAGGTTTCGTCTTCGTCGTCGACGTCAACGGGCGGCGGCTCTAAATATTCGAGTTCGGACGTAAACCTTCTTGCCCGTCTTATACACGCCGAAGCGCGCGGAGAGAGTTATACGGGTCAGGTCGCCGTCGGAGCGGTGGTGCTCAACAGAGTAAAGAGTTCGTCTTTCCCCAACACCATTTCGGGCGTTATCTATCAGCCCTATGCGTTTACCTGCGTACAGGACGGGCAAATCAATCTCACGCCCGATTCGCGCGCTCTTTCCGCCGCGAAAGACGCTATGAACGGTTGGGATCCGTCCTACGGCAGTCTGTACTATTACAATCCTGCCATCTCTACGAGTAAATGGATATTTTCCCGAAAGACGGTGGTTACGATAGGGCAGCACGTATTCGCTCTTTAAGGGCATATTCATCTCGAAATACTGCGTTCCGCTTTGGTTTTTTTCAATTCCTGCGACCGACAAGGTCGCTCCCTTGAAAAACCCTTGCGCGCCTTGTCTTTCGAGCGACTATGCCCTTAAAGATAAGTCGTTGTAAGCGTCGTTGCCCACTGTGCGACTTCGATGACCGATAAGGTCTATCCCGCCCGCCCCGCATAAGCGAGCCTTATCCGATTTGCTTTTGCGGTCTTTAGTAAAGCCGACTCGCCGCGCGAACATACCGGTTTCAATGCGGGTTGCTTGTCCATCGTCATTATGAGCCTGCAAAGCAGGCGTGATAATCTACTTTGGTCTATTGTTCAAGGGGATTCTTCCCACTGCCCGTCAGGCAGGTCGGGTCAGAATGACGGGAAAAACAAACAATGACAATTCAACGCGGGTCGCTTGTCTATTGTCATTATGAGCCTGCAAAGCAGGCGTGATAATCTACTACGGTCTATCGGCAGTCCGTACCGCCGCTAAATCATAAGTGCGGACGCGATTTTTTATATACGTACATAAAAAACGGAGAATTTTATGGAAAACAACGACAATCAAAGAAACGGTGCGATAGAAAAAGTCGAAAGCATATCGCAAAGAGTAAAGGAAAGAAACGCCGTCAGGTCGGCGGAAAGACAGGTCAGGGCGGAGAAGCGCGAACGCGCGAGATTTGCCCGTGAGCAAAACAGGGATATACGCCGCGAAAGCGATAGAAAAGAAAGGGAATTTCACGAGAGCGAGCGCAAAGCCGAAGAGATGCGCCGAGGGACATACGGAACAAAGGGCGGAGTCGGCGGCTGGATAGCCGCCGTAGCGTCCCTGTCGGCGCTCGTGCTTATATTCGGGTCTATGCTTATGTACGTCGCGTTTTCGGACGAAAACAAAATGCGACCCAACTCGTCTTCGGCGACGTCGCAAAGGGCGTTTTACGACTTTGTCGGGTACGTGGACAATATAGAAACCAATATGTCCAAGTTTTTCGTTTCGTCCGACAAAGAAGGCAGGCAAAAGATCTTGGGAGAATTGTCCGTCCAGAGTAATCTTGCGGACGCGGCGCTTTCCGCGCTTCCTTTGACCGACGAAAACAAGTTTTACACCGCCAAGTATATAAATCAGGTCGGCGACTACTCAAAATATCTCAATAATCGACTTATAGACGGCTTTACGCTTTCAGAAGACGATATGGAGAAATTCGGAAAACTGCACGTCGCCAACGTAAAACTCAAAAAATCCTTGTCGGCGTTATCGGCAGGTCTCGGCGAAAATTACGATTTCGATGCGATGCTCGACGGGAGCGACGGCGACGACATAGTTTCGGGGTTTAAGGATCTCGAAGACAACGCGGCTGCGGACTATCCTGAGATGATATACGACGGACCGTTTTCGGACGGGTTGGAAGCGGGAGAGCCGAAAGGTCTTCACGGCGACGAGATAGACGGCGAACGCGCGAAAAAACTGTTCGGCGGCATATTCGGCGAGTACGGCATAGAAAAACCCGAACTTACGGGCGAGACCGAAAACGGCAGGATAAACTGTTACTGCGTATCCGCGAAACTTTCCGAAGGCGGCGAACTGTTCGCGCAGTTTTCCAAAAAAGGCGGGCGGCTCGTTATGTTCACGGCGCACAGAGATTGCGGCGGCGCGAATATAGAAGAAGACGAGTGCGTCGGCATCGCGGAGCGGTTTTTGATCAGCGTAGGTCTTGAAAATATGCGTTGCGTATGGAAGACTTCGGATAGCGGCGAAAGTCATCTCAATTTCGCCTATACCGAAAACGGCGTGATAATGTATCCCGATCTCGTAAAGGTCAACGTTTGCAGGGAAACGGGAAGAGTTACGGGCATAGACGCGGACCTTTACTATATCAACCACGTCGCGGGGAGAAAGACTGCCGCCGAAAGGAGTATGGAAGAAGCCGAAGAAAAGGTTTCCGAAAAACTTGAAATCGTCTCCCGTGCGACGGCGGTCATTCCCAAAGGCAACGGCAACGAACGGCTTGCGTATGAGTTCGTAGGGAGAAAGGACGGCGCGACTTATTACGTCTATATCGACGCCGCAACGCTTAAAGAGAGCGATATTTTCAAAGTGGTGACAACCGAAGAAGGCGTTATGCTGTTATAAATCCCGTGTTAAAGGGCAGGGGTCGTCGCGTCGAGCGACGACCCCGTTTTTGCGTTTTAATGCGGCGCTCCCCTTGTTTTATGCGGAAATTTCGTTATAATCCTTGACAAAAACGGCGCAAATAGTTTAATATATGTGTATGAATATTTGGCACGATATAGAAAAGGGAAGGATAAACCCCGACAACTTCATTGCGGTCATCGAGATACAAAAGGGTTCCAAGCAAAAATACGAACTCGACAAGAAGACCGGACTTCTGATACTTGACAGAATACTTTATACGTCCACGCATTACCCCGCGAATTACGGATTTATACCGCACACGCTCGCGTCGGACGGGGATCCGCTCGACGTTTTGGTGCTTTGCTCGGAAGGACTTTTGCCGCTCAGCCTTGTCAAGGTCTATCCGATAGGGGTCATAACAATGGAAGACAACGGCGCGGCGGACGAAAAGATAATCGCCATACCGTTTACCGATCCCAACTACAATTCTTATAAGAACATAACCGATCTTCCGCAGCACGTCTTTGACGAGATGCAGCATTTCTTCACGGTATACAAGCAACTCGAAGGCAAGAAGACCGCGGTAAACGAAGTTTTGGATCGCGACGCGGCGGTAAGGATAATAAACGAATCGCTCGAAAGGTACAAAGAGCATCTTTTCGAGATAATATCAAAATAGACAGGAGATAACTATGGAAAAACACGTCAAACTTCTCGCGTACAAGATAAACGAGATAGAATACAAATTCAACGAAGGCATAAAGCCCGGCACTCAGTTTCAGATCACCCCGAAGATAGAATGCAAGATGGGCAGAAACGACAAGACTCTCTTTATCAATCTTTCGGTCAGGGTAAACGAAGATATTTCGTCCCCCGTGCCGTTCAATCTTCGCGTTGCGCTTTTCGGCACGTTCACGGTCGCGGAAGAAGCCGACCAGCAGGTATTTATAGCCGAAGCGATAGAAACGCTCTATCCCTTCCTTCGGGCGTCGGTGTCGGCGATAACCGCCAACTGCAATATTCCCCCTTACGTTCTCCCGATAATCAACCCCGAGAGCGCGCAGGCGGAAGCCAAGCCCGACGGCAAACTCAACTGAAAAAAATTATTTGAAAAATAATTAAACAAAGGAGCATTTTATGAAAAAGTTTTTCAAAGAATTCAAAGACTTCATAAGTCGCGGCAACGTGATGGATATGGCGGTCGGCGTTATCATCGGCGGAGCGTTCAGCGCTATCGTTACCGCGCTTACCACTCATATCCTTATGCCTATCATCAACTGGTTACTGCTTCTCATAACGGGCGGTAACGGGCTTGACGAGATATTCACTTATCTCAAATGGGTCGGTCAGGTAGACGAACTCGGTAATCCCGTCGTCAACGCCGCCGGCGCGCAGGTCGTCGACCTTGCTAAATCCATCTACATAGACTGGGGCGCGTTTATCACCGCGATAATCAACTTCCTTCTCATCGCGCTCGTTCTTTTCCTTATCGTAAAGTCGATAAACAACGTAAAGAACGCCAACAATTCGAGATATTGCGGTTACAGCAAAGAAGAGTATCTTAAACTCAGGGCGTCGGGCAAAAAGCAGAAAGATATAGTCGCTCTTGCCAAAGAGAGAGACGAAAAAGCCGCGGCGGAAGCGGCTGCGAAGGCGGCGGAAGAAGCGGCTAAGGCTGCCGAACCCACCAAGACCGAAGCACTCCTTACCGAGATACTCGCCGAACTCAAAGCCAAGAAATGATTTTACATAATACGCCGCAAACGCGCGCATAATATGTGCGTGGCACAGCGTATTAAAAAACTTATGATAATACCCGTCACGGTCTTCGCGGCGGGTTTATTTTTTGTCGGAATATCCGCGAGAGCGGAAACTTTGGAAAGGAACGACTTGTCGCTTAAAATAGACGCTCTCGGTAAGACTTATGAATTTTTTTATCCCGAGATAGACAAAAGCGGCGGCTCGTATTATCTCAAAAACTGCGAAGAAGTGGTCGACGGGATATTTCTCGACACGGTAACGCGCGCGACCGACGCGAGAGTGACCGTCGATCCCGAAAAAAGCAACCCGTTTACTTATTTTCGCGAAAAAGACGGGGTAGGGATAGACAAGGAAAAACTCGTCCTAATGATAGAAGACGGCTTGAATCGCGGAGTTAAGGAGATATGTGCGCCCACCGCCCTTATAAAGCCGACCGTAACCGTGGCGGACTTGAAAAAAGAGACGGTTTTTCGCGCGGCGTTTTCCACGGGCTATAAGAATTCTTCCGCCGAGCGCAAGCAAAACATCGCTCTCGCGGCGAAGTATCTTTGCGGAACGCGCGTTCCGCCGCAATGCGAATTTTCGTTTAACAAAGCGGTCGGGGAAAGGAGCGCCGAGCGCGGCTTTTCTTCGGCAAAGATAATAGAAAACGGCAAGTTTACCGACGGCGTGGGCGGCGGCGTTTGTCAGGTTTCGAGCACGGTGTACAACGCGGCTCTTCTCGCGGGTCTTCCCGTTACCGAAAGGCGGGCGCACAGTCTCGCCGTCGGTTACGTAGAGCCGTCTTTCGACGCTATGGTCAGCACGGGCTATTCCGACCTGAAATTCCTGAACGACACGGGCAGGGGAATATACGTAGTGGCGGCGGCGACCGACTCGAAGATAACGGTAAGGATATACGGCGAAAAACCGACCGCGACTTACAGACGGGTAAGCGAGATAACGGGCGAAATAAAACCCGAAGAAAGCGAAGTTATATCCGCGGACGGGCTTTTCGTCGGAGAAGAAGAGTGGAAGATTTTTCCCAAAAACGGTTTGACGAGCGTCGGCTATCTCGAGAAATACGTCGGCGGTAAGCGCGTTTCGGTCAAAAAACTCTCTTCGGACAAGTATGCGCCCGTGCGCGGCGTATTGCTGAAAGGCGTTTTGCCCCGCCCTTCGGAAGACGGGGAGTCTTCGCCCCCTGAACAATAGACCATAGTAGATTATCACGCCTGCTATGCAGGCTCATAATGACAATAGACAAACAGCTCGCGTTGAATAAGCGGTAATCGGTTTTCCCGTCATCCTGTCAATGTTCGCCGCAAGGCGAATATTTTTGACAGGGGCCCCGCTTGCGGGGT
>CAMNIW010000054.1 GCA_946540675.1 uncultured Clostridia bacterium
GCTATTCTCGGAATACTCGCTATAACGGTCGTCTTGGCGGCGGAGTGCGCTAAGAGAGAAGAACTTTACCAAAAGGAAAAGCAGGAAGCCGAAAAACTCAGGAAAGACGTTTCTCTCGCGCGTGCGCAAATTCTTCAGAGTCAGGTCTCGCCGCATTTTATCTACAACGCGCTGACCGCGATACAGGCTATCCCGAACAATCCTTACTCCACAAAAAAGGCGATAGGGGATTTTGCGAAATATTTAAGACAAATTCTTACGTCGGGCAACGAAAACGAACTTATTCCGTTTGAAAAAGAACTTGAAAACGTACAGGTTTATTTCCGTTTGGAAAAGATGAGATTCGGCGACGATCTGAACATCGTTTACGATATCGAAACGACCGATTTCGAAGTTCCCATAATGTGCGTTCAGATCCTTGCGGAAAACGCCGTTAAACACGGCGTATCGGTAAAAAGGGGCGGCGGAACGGTCGCCGTAAGGACGGCTCGCACCGCAAACGGTGTCCGCATAACCGTCGAAGACGACGGCGTGGGTTTCGACACGGTAAAGGTTCTCGACTCGTCTCACGTCGGGATAAGCAACGTAAAAAGCAGGGTGCGCGATCTTGTCGGCGGAGAACTGACCATAGAAAGCGAAACGGGTCGCGGCACAAAGGCGACGATAGTAATTCCGCGATCGGATGCGGACGGGAGCGAAAGCCTATAAAAATTTTTCTTGAACGCTTATTTTTTCGCGGGGAAATTGTAATATTTTTGTAACACCTTTTGTGTTATTATTTTAATATAAACTTTTAATACGGGCAGTGTGCAAAATGGGTTTTTTACGTGAACTTTTCAATTCAATAAAAACCAAGTCTGATCCCGATCGGGCTTTTTTGCATACGCAAAATTCGTCGGACGGTATTTCGGCGCGCGGCAGCGTGCGGAAAGCCCTTCTCGACGATATTTTTTTATTGGAGCGCGCTCTTTTAATGGACCCGAAGCAACTTGCGGAAGTCGATTTTACCCGTCAAGACGAGCAAGCCCGCGCTCCGTTTGACGAACTTGAATTTATTGTAAAGACCGGTCTTTCGCCCGCCCGATATATAAGCAACGCGAAAGAATGCGTTTCGGATCTGTATTATATCTCCGAAACGAAAGTCGAAGAACCCGAAAATTTTTACGGCGACGACCTTTCCGAAAGCGTGCTCGGACTTTTGCACAGGCAGGCGGCGCAGGTATTGCTTTTGTCGGGAGACGACGAAAACGGCAGAATAAGCTGGCTTGTAAAACAGCCGAGATCTTTCGTTCAGGCGACGCTTATCGAAGAAGGCAAAAAGGCGGACGTTTTCGACGACGTCAAGTATGACGAAGATCTGTCTTCGCTGGATATGGATTACAACGAATATATCCATAAATTTTCTTACGGCAGCGGAGAAAACGTTGTGTACGCGGCGGATAAGGCGTTTAACAAACAAGCGCTCCGTCAAAAAAAACTCATCGACAAGTGGAAGAAAAAACTGCGCTCCGCAAAAGGCGAATACCGCTCGGAATGCGAATATCGGAAGATGCGCGCGGAAAAGAATCTCGCGCGGGGCATAGAGACTCGCCGCGACGCTTTGACCGACGCTTTCAGGACGGGCGTTATCGGGGAGTATTATTTCCGTCAGAGATCCGAACAGTTGAATTCGGGCGATTTTTCGGGGTTGCCGGGTTTTTTCGAAGCGGACGATTTGAAAAATGAGGCCACGTATTTGAAAAAACACGACTTGCAGGATCTCAGCAGGGCGGAAGCCGACTCGATAATTTTACTTGCGAAGAAGAAAGCCGACGAAGACAAACGGGTGTTTTTTACCAAAAAATTTTTAGTCGCCAAGGGGTTGGCGAGCGCAAAAAGGTTCACGATCTCCGAGATGAAGATCGATCCGGGGCTTTTGTACCGCGGTTTTTCCGCAGGCGGCGGATTTTCCGAAGGTTTACCGAAAGAAAGCGAAGAAGCTCCCACGAGAGTTACGATCGACGTGGGCGATACGACCGCAAAGCGCGAAGACCCCGTGCCGTTCGACGTAAGATATATCGAGCCGTTAGACAGGAGAGTGGATAAATAATGATAATACTTGCCGTTGACGACGAAGCGCTCGCGCTCAAATCTTTGGTAGACACGATCAAAGCGGTAAAACCCGATTGCGAGATATATCCGTTCAGGGATCCGATCAAGGCTCTCCAACTGCTCGAAAGCGGAGTGGAACCCGACGTCGTTTTCAGCGACGTTCAGATGTTTGACCTGACGGGAATACAGTTTGCGCATCGTATAAAGGTGATATATCCCCGCACGAATATAGTTTTCGTTACCGGGTATAAGGAATATATGATGGACGCGATCAGGTTGCACGCCAGCGGATATCTTCTCAAACCCGTAGACGAGAGCAGGCTGAAAGAGCAATTCGACAATTTGCTGTATCCCGCCGTCTTAAAACGCGGAGAACACAAGTTTTACGCACAGACGTTCGGCAATTTCGAGTTTTTTTGCGACAATCTGCCCGTGCATTTCCCGCGAGCCAAGGCAAAGGAGATACTTGCGTATCTCATCGATAAAAAGGGAGCCGCCTGTACCCGCGCGGAACTTGTCTCCAATTTATTCGAGAGCGGCGGCATAAGCAACGACAATCAGTACTTATCGCAGGCTTTTTCCGCCCTTGTGAAGACTTTGAAACAAATCGGCGGCGCCGACATCATAATAAAAACGCACAACGCTTATTCGGTGAATCCCGAAAAGTTCGGTTGCGATTATTACGACTACATAAACGGAGACTTAAAAGCGATAAACGCGTATCAGGGGGTATATATGGCTAATTACTCCGACTGGTCCGATTTTACGGGTCCGAAAAAAAACAGGTTTTGACAGGAGTTATATAAAATGAAAAATAAATCGAGAATATTTTTCATAACGTTGTTGTCATTATTGACGGTGGTCGCGTCGACGGGACTTATCGCCTGTTCTGTCGACGACGTAAGAGATATTTCGGTTACGCCCGAAGAAGTGTCTGTAAGAATAGGCGAGTTCGATTACGGCGATTACACCGTTACCGCAACGTACGGTTCGGGGAAGAAGAAGGAAGAAACTCTTTCCGAAAATATGATCGGCGCCGGAGACAGGTTAAAACTGATGAAGGAAGGCGAGCACGAGATAACCGTATCCTATATGAACAAAACCACGACGATGAAAGTCAACGTGAGAAGAAACGTGTTCGAGTCCGCGACGTTTGAAGATATCGACGCGGTTTATACGGGCGATTTTTACGTCGTGGAAGTAAAAAACGTTCCCGAAGGGACGACGGTAACGTATCCTACGACCAACCGTTTCAGAAACGCGGGCGAATACGAAGCCACCGCCGTTCTCAGAAAAGACGCTTTCGAGATAAAGGAAATGAAAGCCAAGGTGGTAATAAGAAAAGCCGATTACGATCTTTCTTCCGTCACGTTCGAAGATAAGACCGAGACTTACGACGGCAGCGTACACGAACTTGCGATAGCGGGCAAAATACCTTCGGGGGTATACGTGGATTATACGATAACGCGCGACGGGGGAAAGGAAGAAAAAGGCAACGGCGCGCGCAACGCGGGGTCTTATACCGTCACGGCGTCGTTTTCGGGCGACGTGAACAACTATAACAGGATAGAACCCAAAGAAGCCGTTCTCACCATACGGCAGGCAGTTCTGGATACTTCGGCGATAACTTTTTCCGACAAAACCGAAGTTTACGACAGGACGAGACACTCTTTGAAGATAGGCGGAACGTTGCCGACGGGCGTTTCCGTAGATTACGACAATAACGAGCACGTCGACGCGGGAGTTTACGAAGCGACTGCGGTTTTCACCGTCGCCGATTCGGTAAACTATGCTCCCATACCGGACAAAAAGGCGGTTTTGACCATTGAAAAAGCCGATTACGATATGTCCGACGTTCACTACAACGGCAACAGGTTTTTCTATGACGGCTCGGAAAAGAAAATAGAAATACAGGGGGCTTTGCCCAACGGCGTAAGAGTATCGTATTCCGACAACGTCGGGGTCGACGCCGGTACATATCAGGCGGTCGCGAGTTTTACCGTTACCGACAAAAACTATAACGAGCCGAAGCCTATTACGGCGACTCTCATCATCGATCCCGTCGAAGCGCAGATGGATGAAGTCGTATTTGAAAGAAGCAGGTTCATTTCGGTTCAAAAACCCGTATTCTCCGACGATTACGACGACGACTTTGATGACGAAACCGATTATGATGAAGATTACATAAGGGCAAAACAGTACAATCCGTACTATGCCGCCATGCAATATCGTCCCACAAACGTTCCGCTCGGACTCGCCGTAAAAGAAGTGCAATATTACAAGACCGACGGCTGGGTGGAAGACTTGACCGTTTTTCACGATGACGGCGATTACAAATACAGCGACGAGATCACGGAAGACGGTTATTACGTAGTAGTCGTTCTCTTTGAAGAAAACGCAAACTACACTTCGGTTTCTCCCGCGAGAACGCAGATCCGCACCACGACCATAGCGCAGTTTACGACGAGCGACGTCATCGTTTACGATCCCGCATGGCGCGATCCCGTAAGCAAAAGCACCGTAAGCGCGTATTTCGATTATTATTACGGCTCGTGCGTGCCCGTGTCGAGAGAAGTTATGCTTGACGAACTCTACCAGGATTATTGCGATTGTAACATATTCAAAACTTTCGGCGCAGGCGGAGAGAACGCTATAATCCGTAAGTACGACGCCGACATCGCCGACTCCGTGATAAACGCTTACAACGAAATCGGACGCTTGTCGTCGATCGCGATAGAGTATTACAACGCGTATTTCGGCGCCGTGGGCTTTGCGCAATCGATCGCGCTCAGCGTTTACAAGAGCACATACGAGCAATTGCTTCCGGCGGCGTCAACGGCTTCCGTCGGGCAATCGAAGTACGCCGAGTCGTTTGAATTCAACAAAGACAAAGCGGATTTTTTGAGAATAGAAGGTGACTCCGTCGTCAGTTATAACTCGATCGCATACGGGATCCAAACAGACGACTCCGCGACGTATAAGACTCTTCTGGCTACCTTATTCGGCTATACCGACGAGACGGAGTTTATTAACGACGCACAAGGAGTGGTAAGCGCGCTTATCGGGAACAAAGCGGGCGCAAACACGAATACGTCGGCGGATCGCGGCAGATACGCGGGCTCGGTATTGACCCAATACGAATCGAACAGGGTATTCGTTTTCCCCTTCGAATACAGTTGGCTCGAAAAAGAATCGGGGAACATGAATCGATTCTTCGTGTACGTGCTTGTCGACGACGTTGCGGACGGCGGGGAGATCAGTTTTCTTATCAACGATCTCGATTTGGCGAAACAGTGCGTCGCGTTGCGTTCTACCGGCGGATCGGTAAACGTTTACGGTCGTTGCCAACTCGCGGAACGCGAAGGTTGGAAATGGGGTCCCAAGACGGTTACGGTTACCGAAAACGGAGTTGAGACCGTAAAGTATCTGACAAACGGAAGCGAATTGTCGTTTATCAAAGGGGTCGACAACTTCGAAGGGATAGAAGACGACCGTATCGTATTCAAATTCCGCAACGAACTTCCCGGCAGGTGTTCTGAAGAAACGGACGGTTACGACAAAGACAAATATACCGTCGATACGGGTAATTCGGTCGTGACTTTCTGCGACTGCAATCCGCTCGGCACGGTGCTGAAAGGCGGCGGCGACGCAAGCAATATCTCCAAGCGTGAAGCGAGAGAAGACCACGCGCAAATGTCGGACGAATTCATAGCGCGGTTCGACGCTTTAAGCGCGTATTATAACGCTTTCATCATAAATTACGATTTAAGCGACGTCGTCTCCAACGAGTGGAGAGTGGGGCTCGGCAGCCGTTATTATACGGCGTACAGAGAATATTTCGACTGCGCCAAAGAATTGTTTTCGGGCGCCGGCAGGAATATGGGCATAAACACCGAATACCTTGCGTCCGACAGCGCCATAATCGGTATGAATAAAGCGTTTGCCATATCCGTGGGCGGCGCGACGACTTATTCCGTAGACGCGTACCGCGCTATGGTAATGAAACTTTTCGGATTTACGGATATCGACACCTTTACCGCTTATTCGGAAGCGCTTGCAAGCGCGCTCAGTCAAAACGAAAAACACGCAAGTTCCGAATTTGCTTCCACAAGGCTTTTATACGACGGCGCGATATATACGGAGAGCGGCTATTTCGTGATACCGTACGCAATAAAGAGCGATTTGTCCGAAAAGAACGTTCTCGCACTCGTTTTCGTCGATCGAAGCGGTAATATGTCCATATGGATAAACAACGCGCGCAACGCTTTTGCGGCGGTCGATTTCCCGACGGGAGAAAAGACGGGCGTCGGGATATACGGCAGATGTATGTTGTTTGAAGACGACGGTTTTATGATGCTCGAAATGCTCGATCCCGCCGTAAGGGAAAAGATAGAAGAACTCAAAGGCTACAATCCTTTCGTCGACGCGGCCGTTGACGAAGAAGAGACTCCGCCGATAGCGATAGAGCGCATCAAAAACATAACGGGAGCAGGCGACTATCTCGTGTATATTACTTTGCGCGATTCCGAAGGGTTTAAGGTCAAACTCAATTCCGTATACGGTTACGATATAGAAGGAAACTGTATCGACGGATTTTATACGGTTGTGACCGTCGTCCTTCTCGACGACTTAAAGACCCGTAACAGGGCGATAAACGACGAAGCCTGAAAGACGGGGGTAAGCATATTATGAAAAACAAAGCCACTTTTACGATTTTGCTTTTTTCCATAACTCTGGCGGTCTCGGTGCTGATAATCGTGCCGATACTTCTTATCGCCGGAGAGTTCAGCGCGGAAAACTTTTTCGGTTACACGGGCTTCACGTTCTTTATACTTATGAACGTAGGCGTGCTGATTTTTTCGCACAAGATTTTGAGCGGTAAGGCGTACGATATAATATTCACGCTTTGCTCGATGATACTGATATCCTTCTTTGTGGCGATCATAATATTCGGATTGATCGTAAACGGGGGGGATCTCAACAATTTCGATATAGGCGGGATATTCAAGAGAATTTTTCACTGGGATTGGATGTTTTTAGGGCTTCAATTTGCGATTTTAGTGCTGTTTTCGGCGTTATATCTCGCGTTTATAGATCGGGATCTGTGGAAGTTTATGCGCTATACGGGCATAGGCGGCAAGGGAAAACTCAAACAGATGGAAGCCAACCTTGAAAATTCGCGCTGGCTCACGGACGAAGAGAAAAACAAGATATTCAAACCGCATAAGTACAGCGAACTCGCAAACGTAAAAAAAGACGGCGTTCCCGTAATGGCGCAAGTCAACGCAAAGGGAAAAGATATGGATATACTTTTCAATTCCCCTTGCCACTCAATAATCATAGGTTCTACCGGCAGCGGTAAAACGACGACTTTCGTAAACCCGATGATCCAACTTATCGGCGCGTCCGCCGCGGGCTCGTCGATGATAATGACCGACCCCAAAGGCGAACTTTTCTCTCTTCACAGCGGCTTTTTGAAAGAGCGCGGTTACGACGTAAAAGTAATAGATCTGAGAGATACGTATTCTTCTTACCGCTGGAATCCCCTTGATTCCATATGGGATCACTATCAGGAGTACGTAAACGCGCAAAAAAACGTGTTTATGCACAAGGAGCCATACGATAAAGAGAAGTTTGCCCCGGCGGACCCCGTAGAATCTTTCAAAGACGGCGCTCCGTGGTATGTTTTCGACGGAAAAGCGTA
>CAMNIW010000055.1 GCA_946540675.1 uncultured Clostridia bacterium
CACCCGCGCAAAAACTCTTCGGCGTGAGCGGGGTTTGCTCTTACGTCTTTATAATGAGCGTGCTTTCGGGCTATCCCGTCGGCGCGAAAATAATATGCGACCTTAAAGAAAACGGACGAATAACCGCCGAAGAAGCGACCAAAATGTCGACGTTTTGCTCGACTTCGGGGCCGCTGTTTATCATAGGAAGCGTCGGCGTCGGTATGTTCAAAGACAAGGTTTGCGGATTTATACTGTTTTTCTCGCACGTTATCGCGGCGATAGCCGTAGGTCTTATATTCCGCTTTTTCGGGAAAACCGAACCGTCGCTCCCGAATATCAAAAAAGCCGCGGCGCCGTCGAATATCCTGTACGACTGCGTATACTCCGCGGTGATATCCGTCGCCATCGTCGGCGGATTTATTTGCGTATTCAATATCTTCGCCGATATGGCGCAAAACGCGGGAATACTTTTACCGATAGAAAAAGCGGTGCTTGCCGCGACCGGAAACGGCGACTTCGCAAGCGGCTTTTCGCTCGGTCTTATCGAATGCACAAGGGGGTGCAAGACGATAGCCGAAAGCGGAGTTTCCGCACTCGGTCTGAGCCTTGCCGAAAGTCTTATTTCCTTCGGCGGCGTGTCGGTCATATTTCAGTCGCTCGCCTTTTTATCCCGCGCGGACGTAAAAACGGGCGTTTTTTTGTCCGCGAAAGCCGTACAAATGACTATTTCCGCCTTTATTTGCTATCTTTTATGCCTTTGCTTCGGCGTTTAACTCGCCGCATATCTCGACGGGAACGTACGCCGACGCGTCGCGGCCGAAAGACAAAAGTTCTCTTACCGCGGTAGAACTGACCTGAACGTTCATCGCGCTGCAAGGAATATATACGGTGATTATCTCGGGCATAAGGTCGGAATTTATATAGTTCATATCGTTTTCGTAGTCGTAATCCCTGCCGTTACGAAGTCCCCTTACGTTGAAGATCGCGCCTTCTTTTTTCATAAGGTCGACCAAAAGTCCGTCGTGATACACCGCCTTTACGTTTTTATATTTATCGCACACTTTACGCAAAAAACCGAGCCTTTGTTCTACCGAAAACATAGCCTTTTTAGTCGTGTTTATGCAAAGCGCGACCACTACTTCGTCGAATATCTCCGACGACTTTTTTATTATCTCTTCGTGACCTTTCGTTATCGGATCGAAAGTACCCGCAAACACGCATTTTTTCATATCAGTCTCCGTAAACGTAAAAATCGAAAGTCGCGACGCCGTATTTCCTGACGTCCTTTATTTCCAGCCCGTCTATATCGCCCGCGCTGTCGCCCGAATGCTCGTAAATAATTACTCCGTCGTCTTTTATCAGCCGACGCGCGGCGATTTCGGCGATCAGATCTTTCGCGTTATCGGCATATGGCGGATCGAGAAAAATTATATCGTATTTCCGTCCGCACGAGCGGACGAAACTCTCGGCTTCGGTAAAGACGACTTCCGCCGTTTCCTTTATCATACCGAGATTTTGACGGATAAGCGAAACGCTCTCTTTGGAAGAGTCCACAAAGGTTACTTTATCCGCCCCCCTTGACAAGGCTTCTATCCCGATATTGCCCGTACCCGAAAACAAGTCGAGAAACTCGCTGCCGCTTATCTCGGTTTGCAGAATATTGAATATCGCTTCTTTCGCCCTGTCGGCCGTCGGACGGATATCTCTTCCTTTGAATTCTTTAAGTACTCTTCCCCTGTGTTTTCCCGCTATTATTCTCAATTTTCACCCTCCGAAGGAAGATGCGCGTATTTGGAATATATACAGCCGCAATAGTTTTGTCTGTAAAGTCCGTGCTCTTCGGACAGTTTGACCGACCTTAAAAATCCGCCTTGCTTCTTGAAGTCGCTCGGCAAAAACTTAACGCCGTATTTCTCGCCGACTTCCGCGCCTATGGCGTTTATCAGTTCGGCGTTTTTGTGCGGACTTACGGTGAGCGTGGTGCAAAAATAGTCGTAACCGTTTTCCTTGGCGTATTTCGCCGTTTCGGTCAGGCGCAAATAAAAGCACTTCTCGCACCTTTTCCCGCCTTCGGGTTCCTTTTCGCAGCCTTCGGCTATCTCGAAAAACTCTACCGATCTGTATCTGCCGGCTATTATCCCGACGGCGTCGCCGTAGACTTCTTTGATATACCTGCGCTCTTCACCGAGACGCATATTGTATTCTTCGCTTTCGGTTATGTTGGGATTGAAGTAAAATACGTCGACCGAAAAATCGCCGACGAGCCTTTCGAGCACCGCCGACGAACACGGCGCGCAACACGCGTGAAGCAAAAGTTTCGGCTTTTCGCCCGAAAAAGACTCCACCGTCTTCTTCATCTCCGCGTCGTAATTTATTTTGTTCATCTTTGATTTCTGTTGATTTTGAGTTTTTTGAGAAGGTTCTGATCTCCCGCGACCATTCCGCCGCCGATAAGACAGGCAAGTTCGGGATCTTCCGCTACCGTCGCGTGCATAGCCATTTTCTCTCTGAAATAGCCTTCGAGCCCTAAAACCTTGCTCGTTCCGCCTGCAAAATATACGCCCGACTTCCTTATCTCCGCCGAAACTTCCGCCGGAAGTTTAGCCATCACCATACCCGCTATCTCGAATACTTTGTCGAAAAACGCCTGTATCGGAAGCCTTATGTGCTGTGCGCTGACCGACACCGAACGCGGTTTTCCCGTGGCTATGTCCCTGCCGTTTATGGTCGTTCTCGTGGCGTCGTTTTCCACAAGACTGCCTATCTGAACTTTCATTCTCTCGGCGGTAAGAGAGCCTATTTTCAGGTTGAAATAGTCTTCTATGTGATTGATTATCATAGCGTCGATGTTCCTGCCGCCCATATTGACGCTGACGCCTGCGATGACCCCGTCTAGCGATACCGCCGCTATGTCGGTGGTGCCGCCGCCGATGTCGATTATAAAGCAGGGCGAAGAGTCGGTTATCGGCGCGCCTATACCTATCGCCGCAAGCACGGGCGACTCGACGAATTCGACCGAATACGCGCCCGCGCCGTTGAATACCTTGCGGTATTTATCTATCTCCACCCCTTCGAGTCCGCACGGAACCGACGCTATTATCTGCGGACGCGCGCTGAGTTTTTTGAGCGTTATCTTGTTAAGGAAGTTTTCGACCATCATCGTCGCCGCGCGCTCGTTGTCGACGGCTCCTTCTATCACGGGGAAAACGACCGACTTCGCGTCGGCGGTCATTCCTATAAGTTTTTTGGCTTCAACGCCGACGGCTTTCGCCTTTTTCCTGTCGGGCGTAAGAGCGACCACGCTCGGCTCGAACAAAACTACTCCGTAACCGAGTTGGTATATTCCCGTGTTGACCGAACCCAAATCCATCGCTATAGCGTTTGTTCTCATTTCAAAAACTCCTTGATACTTTCTTCTATTTGTTTTATCGGAAGTCCGACCACGTTATCGTAGTCGCCTTCGTAACTCTTTACGAGATCGAATCCGTCCTGTATGCCGTACGCCCCCGCCTTGCCCTGCCAAAGTCCGCTTTTTATATAATCGTCTACGGTTTTTTCCGACAATTCGTTAAACGTAACGGTGGTTTTTACGCTGCCCGTCTCTCTCATATCGGCGGATATAAGCGCGTAACCCGTGTACACTTCGTGGCTTTTGCCCGACAGCGATCTCAGCATTTCCCGCGCTTCTTCGCTGCTTTTCGCCTTGCCGAGCGTCTTGCCGCCCGACGCGACCACGGTGTCCGCGCCGAGAACAACCGCGCCTTCCCCGAATCTGTCGAACACGTCCTGAGCCTTTTGCGCCGCGTGAAGCACGGCGAGTTTCTCCGGCGAAGTAAAGCCGTCGTTCACCCCTTCTTTATCGCTGGTTATCACCGTAAAGGAATAACCTTCGCGCTCTAATATGTCTTTTCTTCTGGGCGAACCGCTCGCAAGTATAAATTTTTTCATACGTCAATTATATAATATTTAAGGCAAAATTTCAAGTCTATATAATTAAAAAGATTATTTATATTATAAACTGCGAAAAAAGCGGCCGTTTATACGGTAAAGGGCCCGGATATTTCCCGAGCCCCGCGCTTTTTACCATTTTTCAAGGTCTTTGACCTGCTTTTTGACGAGCGCGATGAAATCTTCGAGTTTCATCTTGCCGATGTCGCCTTCGCCGCGCTTTCTCACCGAGACTTCGCCGCTCTCCGCTTCCTGTTCGCCGATGACGAGCATATACGGGATCTTCTCCATCTGCGCTTCTCTTATCTTTTTGCCGATCTTCTCGGATCTGAGATCCTTTTCGGGACGAATGCCCGCTTCCATAAGTTTATCGAACACTTCGTTGCAGTACGCTTCGCTCTTCTCGGAAACGTCCATTACGCGCGCCTGAACGGGAGCCATCCAAAGCGGAAGCGCGCCGGCGTATTTTTCGAGCATCAAGGCAAGCGTTCTCTCATAACAACCTATGCTCGTCCTGTGTATGACGTACGGATATTTCTTCTCGCCGTCGACGTCGGTATATACCATATTGAAGCGTTTGGCGAGTTGGAAGTCGATTTGTATGGTTATAAGCGTGTCTTCCTTGCCGAAAACGTTCTTTATCTGAATATCGAGTTTGGGTCCGTAGAACGCCGCTTCGCCTTCCGCTTCGCTGTACGTAAGACCGATGTCGTCGAGAATGTTTCTCATGACGCTCTGGACGTTTTCCCACTCTTCGGCGGAGCCTATATACTTATCCTTGTTGTTTGCGTCCCACTTCGAAAACCTGTACGAAACGTCGCCGTCGAGCCCTACCGCTTTGAGCATATAAAGAGCGAGATCGAGACAACCTTTGAATTCGTCTTCGAGTTGAGCGGGAGTGCAAGCGAGATGTCCTTCGGATATCGTGAACTGTCTTACCCTTATAAGTCCGTGCATTTCGCCCGAATCTTCGTTTCTGAAAAGCGTGGACGTTTCGTCGAGACGCATGGGAAGGTCTTTATAACTTCTCGGCTTGTTGAGATATACCTGAAACTGGAAAGGACAGGTCATCGGACGGAGCGCGAATACTTCTTTATCGCTGTTTTCGTCGCCTATAATGAACATTCCTTCCTTATAGTGATCCCAGTGACCCGATATTTTGTAGAAATCGGACTTGGCGAAAAGCGGAGTCTTGGTAAGGATATAACCCCGTCTGTACTCTTCGTCTTCCACAAACCTTTGAAGTACCTGCACGGTCTTGCTTCCCTTTGCCAAAAGCACGGGGAGCCCCTGTCCGATAGCGTCCACCGTCGTGAAATATTCGAGTTCTCTGCCTATCTTGTTGTGATCGCGGAGTTTGGCGTTCTTTACCGCTTCGAGATACTCTTCGAGTTCGGCTTTTTTAGCGAAAGCCGTGCCGTAAATTCGCGTGAGCATCTTGTTTTTTGAGTCTCCGCGCCAATACGCGCCCGCAAGCGACGTGAGTTTGAACGCCTTTATAAGTCCCGTACTCGGAAGGTGCGGTCCGCGGCAAAGATCGGTGAAATCGCCCTGACGGTAGAAGGATATGACCGCGTCTTCGGGCAGATCCTTGATAAGTTCTACCTTATATGGCTCCTTATACTTGGTCATAAGAGCGATCGCTTCCTTTCTCGGGAGTTCGAATCTCGTTATCTCGAAATTGCATTTTATGATTTTAGCCATTTCTTCTTCTATTTTAGCGAGATCTTCCTGAGTTATGGGCGTTTTGAAATCTATGTCGTAATAAAAACCGTTTTCGATCGTCGGTCCTATCGCGAGCGAACACGTCGGATATATGTTTTTGACCGCCTGAGCGAGCACGTGCGACGCGGTATGACGGTATATGTCGAGCCCTTCTTTATCTTTGAGCGTGATTATCCTTACCGTGGAATCTTCCTTGACGGAATAGGAAAGATCGACGAGTTTGCCGTTTACTTCACCCGCGATCGCGTTTCTTTTGAGCCCTTCGCTTATAGCCTGCGCCACTCCGAGAACGGTCGTTCCTTCGGCAAGTTCTATCGCCGAACCGTCGCTTAAATAAATCTTCATAGTCTTCTCCTTTATAAAACAAAACGCCCTTCGGCACAGCCAAAGGACGAAAATAATTTCCGCGTTTCCACCTTTATTACCGCGGTAAACCGCGATCTCTCTTCCGCGATATTACACCCGCGGCGGTGTTTTACTCGAAAAGGCGGTTTCGCTTCCCGCGCGGATAACGGACCTTTCAGCCAAAGGGTCCGCTCTCTGCAATATTCGCAGTCGGGCGTTACTTGTCCTTTTCTCAACGTAAATATATTGTATATTAAATTATAGCAATCAAAAAAAATTTGTCAACCGTTTTCTTAATGATTGCGGGTTATTTTTTCCTTTTGCCGATAAAAACGGCTTTTACTCTTCTTTTACGTCTTCGACTTTTACGTCGGCGGCGCCGTCTTCCGCGTCTTCGGTCTTTACGAGAGTGATGTTTTCGTCGCCGTCTTTAGACCACAAAACGCCGATGACGAAAAGGGATACGACGAGATTGTATACGCCGTAAATGACGAGAATTATGCCTATCACGACCGAACAAAAATCCGCAAACCCGTTGACCGTGCGAAGGCATATCCCCACCACGAGAGCAAGCACGCCTATCGCCGCACCTATTATAAACATAAGGAAAGGCTCTTTTCTCACGAAAAACGCGAGAAACGCGTCTATGAGATATACCACGCCGACGGTTATCAGCGCGTACGATATAAGCCAATAAACGTGCATTTCGAGATTGCTCTCTATGCACAGTATGCCGAACGCTATTATAAACGCGCTCCATACTCCAGCCTGTCCCGATATCTGCTTTTCTCTTATCAGTTCGCCTATAAGCCCCAAAACGCCCGCTATGATAAGTTCTGCGCCTATTATTATGCTGAGCGCGCCGACGCCCGCGTTTATCGAAAAGAAAAACGCCACGCCGATGATTATCGTGAGCACCGCGGATATGAATTTGATTATCCCCGCGGTCTTCATTTGTCTTGTTTCTTTCATTTTTCTATACTCCTGTCCTTTATTAAACGGCGCAACGACTATTTTTCCGAAGGTGCGCCGTCGGAATTCATATAATACCTGCTCTTTTGCTCATACATCATTTCGTCGGATTCTTTAATCATTTCGTTTATCGACTTTATTCCGTCCGCGGAATAACTGTACCCTATCGCACAACTGTATTTTGTATCGGAAACGTTGTTCTTTATGCGTTCTATAAGTTGTTTTATTTCTTCTTCGGTATTTCTCCGACAGACGACGACAAACTCATCTCCGCCGATCCTGTAAACCGATTGTCTCGGTTTTGCGGCTCGCATAAAACAAAGTCCGAGAGTTTCCAACGCTTCGTCTCCTGCGGAATGTCCGTCCGTGTCGTTTATTGCTTTGAGTCCGTTCATATCGATCGATACGAGACCGGTAATCCCCTTCGCGTCGTCGCCGACGGCCGAATAATACGCTTGACGGTTAAGAAGTCCCGTAAGAGCGTCTTTCTTCGTCAGTTGAAGAATTAAAAATACATAGTAAACAAACAACGCGATGATGATCGTCGTGCAAAAGATCCGCGAGTACTCCTTACCGAGAATAAACGGCAATATCAGTCCGGATACGAACGCAAAACAAAGGAATACTATCGGAATAATCTCGGTCGCCTGCTTATTGCTTTGTCTGAACATAATGTAGACGAGAAAAGCACTGTACAGCCCTACCGCTACGTACGGCATATAACCGAGCGGCCCGCGCAAAAGAGAGCCGTCGTCACCGACAGAAAAAACGACGCCCGTAAATACGGATACAACGTTGATCGCCGCGAATAAAGCG
>CAMNIW010000056.1 GCA_946540675.1 uncultured Clostridia bacterium
TCGGCGTGGAGTCTTTTGAGTTCTTTTTCAAAAGCGACGAGTTCGCCGAGCGGTATATAAAGTTCTACGCCGTCCAATATCTTGGAAACGACTTTTTCGGAAATCTCATCCTTGCTCGCGACGAATTTTATCTCTTTGACGTTTACGAGTTTATTGAGATATACCAGACTGTCCGAAAGGAATTTCTTGTTTGCGGTTACGGCGTATACGTCGATATTTGCCGACGGAGCCGCGCCCGTTTCGACCTTTACCGCTCTTAAAGACCTGATTATCTCCATCAATTTTTCAGTCGCGGCGCGTTCCTTTCTGTAAGCGTGTCCGGAGTCGTATTTTGGAAACGCCGAAACCATTATGCTGCCTTCGACCGTCGGAACGTGCGAATATATCTCTTCCGTGACGAAAGGTATAAACGGGTGAAGGAGTTTAAGGGTGTTTGTAAGCACGTAACAGAGAACGCTGGCCACGTCGTCTTTCTTCTTGTCGTTATCGCCGTAAAGATAGGGTTTGCAAAGTTCGATATACCAGTCGCAAAAATCAGACCATACGAAATCCTGCAACGCGGCGCACGCAAGACCTATATCGTACTTCTCCATATTGACCGTCACTTCCTTTATGACGGCGTTGAGTTTGGATATGATCCATTTGTCCACGCGCGTAAGTTTTATACCCGTTATATCGGCTTTTACGTTTCTTCCTTCGCAATTCATCAATACGAAACGCGAAGCGTTCCATATCTTGTTGATAAAGTTGCGACAACCTTCGAGTTTTTCGGGCGAATACCTTATATCGTTTCCCGCGGAAATGCCGTTTATCAGACAGTATCTTAACGTGTCGGCGCCGTATTCGTCTATAACGACTATGGGATCTATCCCGTTGCCGAGAGATTTACTCATCTTTCTTCCGAGAGAATCCCTGACTATGCCGTGTATAAGCACTTCCTTAAACGGTATCCTGTTCATATGCTCTATACCGCTGAAAATCATTCTCGCGACCCAAAAGAAGATTATGTCGTAACCCGTAACGAGAACGTCGGTCGGATAGAAATAGTCGAGATCTTCGGTCTTGTCCGGAAAACCGAGCGTCGAAAACGGCCAGAGCGCCGAACTGAACCAGGTATCGAGAACGTCTTCGTCCTGACGGAAAGTGCGGTTTCCGCATTTCGGGCAAACTTGCGGAGTTTCCTTAGCGACGACTGTTTCTCCGCAATTTTCGCAGTAATAAGCAGGTATTCTGTGTCCCCACCAAAGTTGACGCGATATGCACCAGTCTTTGATGTTTTCCATCCAGTTATAATAAACTTTAGTAAATCTTGACGGATTGAACTTGACGCTCTTGTTCTTCACGACCGCTATTGCGGGTTTCGCAAGAGGCTCCATCTTCACGAACCACTGTTTGGACACTATCGGCTCAACCGAGTCGTGACAACGGTAACAATGCCCTACGTTGTGGGCGTGCGGCTCGACCTTTTCGAGATTTCCGAGCGCTTTAAGGTCTTCGACTATGGCTTTCCGGCATTCGTATCTGTCCATACCTGCGTACTTGCCCGCAAGTTCGTTCATCTTGCCGCCGTCGTCCATTACCCTTATGGCTTCGAGCCTGTGGCGACGTCCCACTTCAAAGTCGTTGGGGTCGTGCGCGGGGGTTATCTTGACGACGCCCGTTCCGAACTCCATATCGACGTAGTCGTCCGCAACGACGGGGATCTCCCTGTTAACGACGGGAAGTATCAACGTTTTTCCGACAAGTCCGCTGTATCTTTCGTCTTTGGGATTAACCGCTACCGCGGTGTCGCCGAGAAGAGTTTCGGGTCGAGTGGTCGCAACGACGACGTACTCGTCGCTGTCCTTGAAATAGTAACGTATATGCCAAAAATACGACGCTTCTTCGGAATATTCCACTTCCGCGTCCGATAAAGCCGTCTTACAGGTCGGGCACCAGTTTATTATTCTTTTGCCCTGATAGATAAGCCCTTTATTGTAGAGATTGACGAAAACTTCTTTTACCGCTTTGGAACATTTTTCATCCATGGTAAACGAAAGTCTCGACCAGTCGCACGAAGATCCGAGTCTCTTTAACTGCTCGATTATCCTGCCTCCGTATTTTTCCTTCCATTCCCACGAACGTTTAAGAAACTCTTCCCTGCCTATCTGCTGCTTGGTAAGTCCTTCTTTTTTGAGTTGATCGACTATTTTGACTTCGGTCGCGATAGAAGCGTGATCCGTACCGGGGAGCCAAAGAGTCTCATATCCCTGCATTCTCTTAAACCTGATGATGCTGTCCTGAATCGACTCGTCGAGAGCGTGCCCGATATGCAGTTGTCCCGTGATGTTCGGCGGCGGTATAACGATAGTGAAAGGTATTTTTTCTCTGTCTACACGCGCTGTAAAATAACCGTTATTTTCCCAGTCTTCGTAAATCTTTTGTTCGAATTCTTTCGGATTATACGTTTTCGGCATATCCATATTACACTTGACCATCCGTTAAGTAAATAAAATATTTATATAAAGTTACTCAATTATAGTATAATTAAGCGATAATGTCAAACGAATATCGGCGACTATTGACATTTACGGGACGAATTTCATAAGATATAATATCAAATTTTCAGGAGTACAGTTATGAAAAAAATCTTTTCGGCGATTCTCGCCGCGTCCATACTTATCTTTCCCGTCGTTTCGTGTAAAAAACAGGACGGCGGTTCCGATAAAGTACGGCTGAACGAAGTCACTCACTCAATTTTTTACGCGCCGCTCTATATCGCGATGGAAAACGGGTTCTTCGAAAACGAAGGACTCGAAATCGAACTCACGAACGGCGGCGGCGCAGACAAATCCATGACCGCCGTTTTATCGGGCAACGCCGACATAGGTCTTATGGGCGTGGAAGCCGCCGCTTACGTTTTCCTTGAAGGAAAGACGGATCATCCAAAAGTTTTCGGACAGTTGACAAAGCGCGACGGTTCTTTCCTTGTATCGAGAAAACCCGAACCCGACTTTAAGTGGGAAGATCTCGAAAACAAAGAAATCCTTGCCGGAAGAACGGGCGGCGTCCCCGCTATGACCTTTGAATACGTGGTGAACAAACACGGACTTAAAGACGGTCAAAACGTAAAACTTAATCACGACGTGGCGTTTAACCTTATGGGACCGTCATTTGAAAGCGGAGTCGGCGACTACACTACGCTTTTCGAGCCGACCGCGAGCGAATACGCGGCGACGGGTAAAGGCTATATCGTGGCAAGCGTAGGCGAAGAAAGCGGCGAAGTGCCGTATACCGCGTTCATGGCGCTCGGCAGTTATATCGAAAAACACCATGACACTATAGAAAAATTTATGACCGCCATGCAAAAGGCGATAAAATATCTGCGTGAAACGGACGAAGAAACGGTTGCGAAAAGCATTTTGAAGCAGTTCCCGGATACGCCGGTCGCTTCGGTCTCCGCCGCTCTTAAGAGTTATAAAAAAATCGACGCTTGGATGACCGATATGTCTATGACCGATAAAGCGTTCGATAACCTGCAAGACATTATGGAAAACGCGGGAGAACTTAAAAAGAGAATAAAGTGTTCCGATATAACAGACAACACTTTCGCAAAGAGAGTTTACGAAAAAGTAAACCGCTGACACGGTCACACGCAAGATAAATCAGCGAGGCACATCAAGATGAACGAAATATTGAAACTCGACAAAATATCTCTCGTCTATCACACCGAAAACGGCGAAATATCCGCGCTTGACAACGTATCTTTCAGCGTCAGGCGCGGCGAATTCGTCGCGATAATAGGTCCGTCCGGTTGCGGAAAAACAAGCATACTCTCGATAGTCGCGGGACTTATAAAACCGAGCGGTGGCAAGGTGTATATAAACGGAAAAGAAAACGAAAAACCGAGCGAAAACATCGGTTATATGTTGCAAAAAGACGAATTGTTCCCTTGGCGCACGATCGAAAAAAACGCCTTTTTACCGCTTGAAATCAAAAGAATAAAAGACCCTTCGTACAAAGAAAAATTGTATGCTCTCTTCAAAAAATACGGGCTTCGGGAATTCAGAAAGTCATATCCGTCTCAACTGTCGGGGGGAATGAGGCAAAGAGCCGCTCTTATACGGACGCTCGCTTCTTCGCCCGATCTTTTGCTTTTGGACGAACCTTTTTCGGCTCTTGACTACCAGACTCGTATATCCGTGTGTAACGACGTTTACGATATAATCAAAAAAGAAAACAAGACCGCTATACTCGTAACCCACGACATATCGGAGGCGATCTCTACTGCGGACAGGATACTCGTGATGAGCAAAAGGCCGTCAAAGGTAATAAACGTACACGATATCGACACGGATAAAACGCTGTCTCCGCTTAAACGTCGCGAAAGCACGAACTTTTCGGCTTGGTTCGAAAGATTGTGGAGGGAACTCAATTATGAAAACAAATGAAAAATTTTCAAGAGAACATATTCTCTATATGAGAAGAAAAAAACTTAACGGACTGTTTATCGCCGCAATGCGGCTAATTATACTCGCGGCACTGTTCGCGGGGTGGGAGATCGCCGCAAAGACGGGCGCGATAGACCCATTTTTGATGAGCAGTCCGTCAAGGATCGCAAAAACGATAAAAAACCTTATAATAAGCGGAAATTTATGGACTCATATAGGGGTAACGCTCACGGAGACGGTCGCGGGATTTTTAATAGCGACCGCAGCGGGAACTCTTATCGCCATACTGCTTTGGTGGTCGGAAAATCTGAGAAAGATCGCAGAACCGTATATCATAGTTCTCAACAGTTTGCCTAAAATCGCACTCGGACCGATAATAATAGTATGGTTCGGAAGCGGCGCAAAGTCGATAATATTCATGGCGGTAATAATAACGCTTATCGTAACGATAATCTCGATGCAAAACGCGTTTTTATCGTGCGATAACGGGAAAATAATGCTTATGCGATCGCTCGGCGCGAGCAAGTTGCAAATACTTACCAAACTTATATTACCCTATTCCGTTCCGTCGTTTATTTCGTGTTTGAAAATCAACGTCGGTATGGCATGGATAGGTTCTATTATGGGAGAATATCTGACGTCGCGACAAGGAATAGGCTATCTGATCGTCTACGGCGGTCAGGTATTCAAACTCGATCTCGTCATGGCAAGCACGGTTATACTTTGCGTTCTCGCAGGGGCAATGTACGCTCTCGTCGCACTCGTCGAAAAAATAGCGACGAGAAGATAGCGACGTAAACAATTCCGACCGCGCCGATAACAGGATAGACGTTTTCGACGATAGAAGAAAAACCGAATCGTGAAAGAAACACGACAAGAAGAAACAAGACCGTAAGGCAAGGCATCTTATACCTTGACGGAAGCACGGAAAAAACCGAATAAAGCGAAGAAACAAGAGTTGAAAAAATCGCAAAAAGCATTAAAATATGGACGATTATATAAAGTTTTCTGTTTGACGCCACAAGTTCGGCAAGCGGCATTTCGCCATCCACGCCGCGAACCGCATTACCGACTATCGCTATACACAAACAAAGCGTAAGCGACGTCGCCGTCGCCGTCGCGATTTTTTCTTTTACGCTTAACGTTGTGCCGAAACCCTGAATAACGCCCGAAGAAAGCATGGTATTTATGCCCACGTATAGCATCGGATACACAACCCCGACCGACCCGCGCGGAGAAACATTTATATCGCCGCCGTCGGAATATGCGAGCGAAACAAAAATCAACACCGCTATCAAAAACGGTATTGACGCGAGTGAAAAAACGCCTATCGCACGCACGCCGACAAAACATATAATAAACGCAAAAATCAGCGATATAATATGCAATAATTTAATGTTTTCCGACACGTTGAATAATTCGCCGTAAACGCTTTTCAGCGCCGCTACCATACACGCCGCGATAAAGACGTTACAAATCGCCACAACGAATTTTACCGCGGCAACGAGTCTGCCCTTTTCCGCAATATTCATTATAATAAAAAACGAAATCGCAAACAGTAAAAATGCAAGATATATGCCGCTTAAAGAAAAGTCTTCGCCGAAAAATCCGTTTATTTCTTTTCCCGTTATAAACCCCGCTCCGATAATGCTGCCGGATATGGAAAACACTGCGGTGCACACGTTAAAAAAAGGCTTTCTCATACTATCTATTATGAGAAAGCCTTACGTTTAATTCTTTAATTTTTTGTAAATCGCGTCGCCTGTAAAATCGCGGTCTTCGGTCACTTCGCCGCCGAACTCTTCTATCGCGAGTTTCAATTCCTTATAATCGGCGTATGATAACGTTTTATCCGATATAATTTCATATAGCGCGTCGAGCGCTCTTTCATCGCCGTATTTAACGACGAACGAGAGATAAAGCGGAATATTTTCTCTATGTTCTTTCAGCGCGCCAAGCAATACGCGGATTATTCTGTCGTCGCGGCTCATCTTCGACATTATTTCAAGTAAATACTCTTTACCGCTCTTTGCCGCTCCGTACGCCGAAATAACCGCTTCTTTTACCGCGTCCGCATCGTTTTCCATCGCTTCGGTCAACGCTTCTCCCAGACTTTCTCCCGTTTTAAGATCGGTAAGCAGACCGACGTATTTCGAAAAATCAAAACCATTCCCGCTCTCCGCTATTATATTGACGCAATAAGTCGAGAGTTCGTCGGGAAAAGCGTTGTCTATATATTTTTCGAGATACCCGACCGCGTTTTCCCTGCCCGATATTTCGTCGTATAAAAAGTCGGACACCGCAATTCCGCCTAAAACGCAGTCTTTCAATTCGGTTACCAGTTGTTCGGTAGTCTTTGACTTAAAATACTCCGTCGGGGATTTTCCGCCGAGTTCCGAGTTAGCGGTATTACCGAATTCTCGGTATATGTCGGGAACTTTGTCTTCTATTTCTTCTTCGGTCATTTTACCGAGATTTTCAGCGAGAAATTTTTTGAAATATTTTTCAAAAAGCAAGTCAATGTCAATCATTTTTACTGTTTCTCCGTCATTTTGAGAATTTTTACGACGTCTTCTTTTTTTACGCCGAACAGGTCGTACGCGACCGAGTTATCGTCGGACTTCCCTGTCAATATCTTCAAACCCGAATACAGGTATATCGCGCACGCGAGCGCTGACAACTCGAATACTTTATCCGCATTTCCCGCATAAATCAGTTCCTTTTGCAATTCTTCCGCCCCGACCGAAAGTTTACCGAAAGACTCGTGTCCGGTAAGCGTGAGCCTGCCGAAGGCAATCGCAAACGCCTTAGTAAAAGCGTCTTTTCCTTTGTCGTCAAAAGTCGCGACGGGAATCCTTATTTTCCTGAACACGTTTCCGTATACGACGCCGACTTCGCGGTTATATCCCGATTCGCAAAGCATAGAGAGCATTCTGTGCTTTACGTCGTCCGAAAGCATTGGCGAAACGAGTTTTTCAGCCACATACTCAAGCGCGTCTTCGTCGTTTGCGCGGGTGAGAACTATGCTGACCGCTATCTGCAAAGACTGACTGTTTCCGCCGTATACCCATTCCGCTATATCCGAAACGTCGCCATAGTCGATTTTTTCGGGTGCTATTTCGCCGGAAAGAATATTTTTAATAAGTCCGACTCTCCTTTCTATCTCGTCGGTCGGAAGATCGAACCCGATCGGAAAGCGGGTTTTGTTTCCGTGCCTTATTTCGCGCAGAAAATAATGCGCTATCGGACTTCTCGAATATAGATACGACTTGTGTAAATACGATTCCGCGCTTTCGTCGTCGCCTTTATTATGTAACAACAAGCCCTTTATGTATATCGTGTTGG
>CAMNIW010000057.1 GCA_946540675.1 uncultured Clostridia bacterium
TTTTCACGACGGGGTCGGTTATCCTTCCCTTTCCGTTGTTCGCCGCGAATCCCGCGTATATCTTATACTCAAATGTCGGCATCGTCCTGACCGATTCCGCGACGACCCGTCCGTTTACCGAAAACGCGCACACGTTGCCGTCCGTTCTCTCTAATTTAAGGACGTCGCCTTCGGCGACCGCAACGTCGCATATCTTTTCCGACTCGGCTCCCTTTTTGCCGCGTACCCGTATCTCCGCCGAGTTGCCGCTTATAAGAGCCGCGTAATACTCCGAATCGGCTTTTTTGGAGCCGCGGAGCATCATCGTGACCTTTCCGTCCGCCTTTGCGGAAAAAGATGCGTTGTTAAACGCGGGATAGCAGGCAAACTCCGCCGTATCCCACGCGCCTTCGAGATTAGTCCTTCCGTTTACCGAAAAAACGTTTTCGCCCGTCTTCTCGATCCGCGTATAATCCACTCCGAGACGGGCGAGTTCGTATCTCTCTACGAATCCGCCTTCTTTGCCGAACGCCAGAGCCGCTCCGCCGGGAAGGACGTCTACCGTTATAAGTCCGTCCTTTACCGTATAAGTGCGGCCGGATATCCAGTCGTAAACCTTTTCGCCGTTTTTCGCGGAAAGTTTTTTCGCTTCCAGCGTGACTTTATCTATGGTCTTGTCGTTTTGATTAAGGACGACTATGACTTTTCCGTCGGTGTTCATCCGTCCGAAAGCATAGTAATTTCTCGCTTCGTTTACTTCGAGTTGGATAAACGCTCCCGTGGTAAACGTGTTTTTATACGTTTTGCGCAGGTCGATAAGGTTGCGGTAATAGTTGCGGATATAGTGATCCCATTCGCTTTCGATCCAATTGAACGAGCCGAAACCCGACGGCGGACCGCCCGTGAGCCACGGATAATTATCGCCTTTCATACCCGTTTCGTCGCCGTAATATATAACGGGCGAACCTACGTAGGTAAAATTGAGAAGAGTCGCCGCGAGCAAAGATTCGTAATTGCCGCACGTCTGATATATTCTCGACCTGTCGTGGGTGGAAAGGGAATTGTAACTGCTGTTTGCCATATCTCTCGGCAGGCGCACCACTCCGTTATAGATACTGTTGGCAAGCGCGCCGACGGTGGTGGTCCCCGCCGTCCAGAGTCGGACGGGGTCGGTATAATTATAGTTCCAGAATCCGTCTATCGTTCCCGTCGCCGTCAGTATGTCCGAAGGAAGTCCGGCAAGCCCTACCGAAGACGTTATCGTTTCGCTGATAAAGCCGATGTCCTTGTCTATACTCTTGATATATTTGCGTATGTCGTTGAGAATCTGATACGCGTTGCTCCAACTGCCCTTTTTGGAGCCGGCGAGATTTGCGCCGACGTCCATACGCCAGCAGTCCGCGCCGTATTCGGTCAGATACAGTTGTATCAGAGAAGCGGGTTGAGCGTACAGCCAGTCGCGCGCGGCTTTGGAAGAAAAGTCTATATCGTTGCCCCACCTGCCGTTGATTATCTCGCCGCTTTCGTCGTACATAACGGTATATCTCATATCGTCGTCTTCGGTTACGTCTATGGGGAAAATGTCCGCGGCGTCGCTTATCTTGCCCGTCGCCACGTAATACTGCAAAACGGCGTCGAGAGATATTTTTATCCCGCGCGCGTGCAGTCCGTCAATCAGCGTTTTCAGCGTGTCGGAATTGCCGAAAGCGCAATCTATCATCGTAACGTCGTACGCGCCGTAACCGGCGTTGTGATTAGTGAACCATATCGGATTTATCTGCAAGGAGTCCGCTCCGAGACTCCCGATATAATCTTCTTTCTCCGATATTCCTTTCAGGTCGCCGCCGAACCAGTCGTTTGCGGAAAAATGGGTGTTTCCCCAAGTGTTCTGCACGACCGTCGTCCAGCCGCCCGACTTCGCTCCGCCGAAACTTTCCTGGTTCATCTTGTCGTTTACGACGTCGCCGTTGTTGAAGGAGTCGGGCATCAGCGAATACCAGATCGCCCCGTGAGTCCAGTCGGGACTCGAATAATTGACGAGCACCGTCCAGTCCGAAGACCTGTATAAAGGGGCTTCCACTCCCACTTCCTGCGTGGCGTCGAACCATATGTGTTCGAGTTTGTTTTCGCACTCGAAATGATAACTGTAAGAACTTCCCTGCGCGGGGAGCGTGCACTTCCAGTATTCGTAATATCCGCTTTCGTCTTCGCCTTCGCGCGACATTCCCACCTTGTTATACGTGCAAGACGACGCTTCGGTTTGCTTTATGTCCATGGTAAAACAAAGCCAAGCGGAAGTCAGACTGCCCTTTTCGGCGCGCAGACGATAGGTCACGGGATCGGCGTCCGTAGGCGACGTCTCGCTCATATACACGTAGCCCTGATCGTGATACAGGTTTTCTATTATATGATTTTTCTTGTCGTTCATCGAACATCCCGCCGCCACCGCGCAAACCGCGGCCGCCGACAAAAGGATCGGGAAAGCAACCGTTTTTTTCTTCATCATTTTAACCCTTGACCGCACCCGCGGCCGCTCCTTCCAAAAAGTATTTGGAAAAACCCGCGTATATCGCGACGGTCGGCAACATCATTAAGACGAGCCCCGCGCAAAGTACGCCGTATTCGGAATTGTTCATTCCCTGAAATCTTATAAGCCCCAAAGGTATGGTCCACACTTCCTGATTTCTGGCAAGCGCGATGAGCGGCCACATAAAGTCGTTCCATACGCCGTTGAAATGCTGTATTGCGGTAAACGCGATTATCGGCATCGACATGGGAAGCACGACGCTGAAAAACAAGTGTCCGAATCCCGCGCCGTCGAGTTCGCTCGCTTCGATCACTTCTTCGGGAAGACGTTTCATAAAGTTTGCCATAAGCACCACCGCCATGCCGCCGGGAGAAAACACGTACGGCACGATAAGCGCCCAAAGAGTGTTGAGCAAATTCATATCGCGTATCATTATAAGTTTAGGGATAGACGTGACTTCGCTGGTCAGAAACATCCCCGAAAGCATAAGCGCGAGAATTATTTCCGAACCCTTGAACCGCAAAATGCCTATGGCGTAACTTATCAGACAAACCGAAAGCACGTGTCCGATAACGGAAATCACCACCACGAACAAACTGTTTTTAAGCAGCGTTATTATCTCGCCGTCGACAAGCGCGACGGAATAATTTTCCGGGTGCGCGAACGATATCGAAAACGGATCTTTCAGAAATTCGGCGTACGTCTTGAACGACGTAGTCAAAGTAAAAAGAAGCGGATAGATTATGCATACGGTCAGGACGGTGAGAAGAACGGAAAAGAATATTTTTGCTCCGAGATCGCTCGCCGTCTTTTTTCCGACCGCCGCTTTGTTATGCGTTTTCGCTTGGTTCATACCTGTTCCCCCTTAGACAAGAGTTTGTTGGCGAAGAGCGAAAGAACGCTTATGATCGCCGCAAGGAGCAACGCCATCGCCGACGCCCTGCAATATACGTAAGAGCCGTAAGCGGTGTTGAATATATACAGCCCGACCACTCGCATCGCGGGGTCGTCCTTGAACAAAAGATAGAACAAATCGAAGGACTTTAATCCGCCGATCATCGAAAGCAACACGTTGATGCGCGTGGTATACCAGGTGACTGGCAAAATTATGCGGAACAGTATTCCCCAACTGCTTGCCCCGTCTATCTGAGCGCTTTCGATTATCTGTTTGTCTATGGCGTTCATCGCGACAAAGTAAATTATCATCGTAAGACCAACGTGTTTCCAGGTGTTTACGATTATTATTGACGGCATCTTCCAGGCAGGGTCGCCGAGCCAGTTCGGCGCGTCGATATTGAAAAGTCCCAAAAGGGTGTCGAGAAGTCCGTAATTCGGCTCGTAGATAAACGTCCACATTACGGATACGACCGCCGCGGGAAGTATGTTGGGAAGATACAGTATCACCCTGTATACCCCCTGCATCGCGGGAATCATCCGATACAGCATATACGCCATAAAAAACCCGAGAACGGTCTGTATCACCGTCGTTATCAGCGTAAATTCGAGCGACAGCGCCAGCCCCTTGAAAAACGCCGACTCCGTGAATATCCACTCGTAGTTTTTAAACCCTATAAAATCCATCGGATCCGTGGGCAAAGAGCGGTAATTCGTAAAGCTCAATATAAGGCTGTATATTATCGGATAAAACGTAAACGCGCAAATACCTATTACCGTGGGCGTGGCGAATATCCATCCCCACAGGTTGGCTTTACGTCTCATTTGCTTTGTACTGAACATCTTTCGTCCACCGTTAGATAAATGTTATTTGAGCCAGGTATACCTGTTTTCAGAGTAATCGAGAGTCGTCGTTATCTCTATCATTTGCAGGTTGCCGGGGTTAAGTATCTTATCCGTTACGGACTTGACCGTATTTTCAAAACCCTTCTGCACCACTTCGAGCGCCGTATAGTTGCTCGCGTTGGTGAGATAGTTGTTTACGAGCGTGTAATTTCCGCTCGAAGCGTCGGTCGACATCGTAAAGTCGGCTTTTTGCGGATAGGCTCCGAGTTGAGAAAGAAGAGTCGCCATATTGCGCTGTTCGTCGTTGTCGTATACAACGTTCTTCTTTAATGATACCGAACGGGTCCTTTGCGCCCACTTTTGCTGAACTTCGTCGCTCATCAGATATTTCATAAAGTCGAGCGCGACGTCGTAATGGCGCGAACTCTTCGCGATGAAAATACTGTCGAACGTTCCGTTGGTAAAGGTGTTCAGATTAAGTTCGGCGACTATTTCGGGAGCGGGGAAAGATATCGCTCCTATACGGAAGTCTTCCCCGATCGTAGCCTGCAACACGTCGAGATTGTTGTTATTGAACAATATCATAGGCGTCTTGCCGTTCGTAAATTCTTTTTGAGCGTTGTCTCTCGTTTGCGGATCGAGCGTAAAGAATCCCGCGTCGTACCATTTCTTGAATTTGACGAGCGAATCCGCGTAGAGTTGTTGAAGTCCGGACTCTTTGGACGCGTCCTGCCTGTTGCAGTAATACGCCGGGTCTTTTACGAGTCCCGAAAGGATATTCACGTATGCGTCGAAAGTGGATTTTATCTGCATCATCGTTCCCGAAGACGTGCCGTATACCGCAAGCGGCGTCAATTCTCCGGCGGAGTCTTCTATGACGTCGTAACAAAGCGTTTCGAGTTCTTCGAGCGTTTCGGGCACTTTCCAGTTATAATCCTGAAACATCTTTTTGTTATAGACTATTACGTAACCCGACGCGCGGAAGGGCGCGGCGTAATAATGCCCGTTTATCTTTCCGTCTTCGAGCGAGAACGCGTCGTTGACGTAGTTCGCCTTTTCCTGCTCGGCAAACTCGTCTATGTTGGCGAGATACCCGTCTTTTGCGAGATTATAACAGGCGTTTGACCAGTAGCAGAACACGTCGGGAAGTCCGCCGCTTCGAAGCATATTCATAAGTTGGCTTTCGATATTGCTGTACGGCACGTTGGTAGGCGTTATCGTAACGTCGGGGTTCTCCGCGGAATACTCCCGACATATCTCTTTGAGAAGAGTGGCGTGTTCGGGCCAATAATGCACGAATTCGAGTTTTACTTTATTTCCGCGGGTGCCCGTTCCGCCGCCGCACGCCGAGACGGCAAAAATCGAACACGCGGCAAGAACCGCCGCCGTCAGTTTTTTCAAAAAAGAGTTCTTCATTTCAGTCTTCTCCTTTCTTTTTTCTTGTTATGGATATCGCCGCCGCAGCCGCGATAAAAAGCGTTCCGAGAGTGCTTTCCGCGGATATTCCGCCGGAGCAGGACGTTCCTTTGCCGCTTTCTCTATCGCTTTGCTCTTCGTCGAGATTAGGCTTTGCCGCGGGCTTGTCGTAGGGGTTTTCGGAAACGTATTCTTCTCCGAAATAATCCCTTATTTCCACGTCCGTAACGTCCGAAACCGTCAGCGAGACGTCTTTATATTTTCCGCCGCCCCACCAGGAATGAAGAGCGTATCTCGTGAGCCGGGATTTTCCCGAATATACGACCGAACCGTACAAAGATCCGTCCACGTAATATCCGATTTTTCCCGAAGCCCTGTCTACGCGGAATTTGAGTCTGAGTTCCTTTTCCGCGTCGTCAGGATTGTTTTTCGGGTCGAAGTCGGGAATATTCATTATTTTGCCGCTTGCCGAAAGCCCGAAGTCCGCCGCTCCCGACGCGGGCACCGCACACACGTACAACCGTCCGTCGTACATAACGCGCATATCGAGCGAGACCCCCGATTCCGTCATCAGCGAAATGCCTATCCCGTAATAATTCAAGGGCTCGTTTCCGAAAGTAAGGTCGGTTACGGTGGCGGAATATTCCCACGCCGCTTCCGAAGGACGTATCTTTCTTCCGTCGGACAAAGTCAAAGACTTATATACGGGTATTCCGGCGAAAGCCTTGGTGTAGTTGCGCTTGTCGGCGATAAGGCTTGCCGTGTTGCTCTGCCCGTCGTATGAGAAAACGTCGTTTTTTTGTCCGCCGTCGAACACTTCGTATTTCGGCGGAAGTTCTACTTCCGAAACGTACATCATACGCAACGAAAAATCACCGTATTTCCCGCCGCCGTAATAAGAGTGCAGTCCGAACTGATCGAGTTCCGCTTTCCCGATATATTCCACCGTTCCGTACTGTATTCCGTTGACGAAATAGGATATCTTTCCGTTTTTCCTGTCTACAACGTATTTAAGCCCGATCGTTTTATTTACGTCGTCCGCGTTTACGGAAGGCGCGAAATTGTATATATTATAGTTTTTGCCGTATTGACCGAGCCCGAAAAGATTAGGCGACGACGACGCTACGTTAAGTCGCCCGTCGTACATTATACGCATATTGAGCGTTACGCCGTCGCTCGTCATAAGCATAAGTCCCGTGCCGTAATAATTTTCCGGTACGTCTTTATCTTTTCCGTTCACGTAGTTAAAGGCGGTGAAGGTCGCTTCGTATTCCCATACCACGTCGCCCGCGGTCGTCTTCGTTCCGTCGGTAAGAGTTACCGACCTGTATTCGGGGATATTCCCGAACGGCTTGTTCGTCTCCGCTCCCGTCGCCGTAAATTCGGCGGAATTTGTCTTCGCGCTGTATCCGAACGGATTGTTTACCTGATTCCCGTCGAATACGCTGTACGAAGGCGGCGGAGGGGGCAATACCCAGCCCGTCGCGCCGTACACTTTGTACGAAGCGTCCGATATCTTTGCCGTGTTTTCCGACGCGACCAAACCGAAAACGAGATGTTCTTCGCTCTCGTATATCATCGACCCCATCTCTTCGCCGTTCACGGTAAAGATTATTTGTCCGTTTTCTTCTCCCTTTTTCGGCGTGACCTTTACCGAAATCGTCGTAACCGAAGCAAGGAGTTCCTTACCTATACGGTAATTGCCGCGCTGACTTCCGCTCACGAACGGCGACTCGTCGTCGGTACCGAGCGCGAGCCAGGAAGAGTACCCGTATTGAAGTTGTCCCTGTACCCTGTACGCCAAAGAATACTTGCCCGACGTCAGTTGAACGCCGAGAATGTTGCTTTGCGAGCCGAGCGTTCCGATATCGGAATAGGTGACGGAAAACTCCGCGGTACATTCGTTAAACGGCTTTTCCCCGTCGGGGGTCATGACGTTTTCGTATTGCACGCAAGAAAAATTGCGGTTTATCCATTTCGTGGTCGCCGCCTTTACGACGCCTTTTTTCTGCGTCGTATCGTAAGTGAGCCTTCCCCCGGAATCGTCGTCGAACACCGCCCCTTCGAGCAGGTCGAACCATACGGGATCTCCGTCCGC
>CAMNIW010000058.1 GCA_946540675.1 uncultured Clostridia bacterium
GCTCCTATTTCGAGAGATCTTACCGACTTCAACATACACTCCGCAAGCGTCGAACCTATGCCCATCACTTCGCCCGTCGCCTTCATCTGCGTGCCGAGAACGTTCGACGCCGACGTGAATTTGTCGAACGGGAATCTCGGGAATTTGGCGACTACGTAGTCAAGGCTCGGCTCGGTCGCCGCGGTGCCGCCCGCCACGGGGATCTCTTCGAGAGACATACCGACGGCTATCTTTGCCGTAACTCTCGCTATCGGATATCCGCTCGCCTTGCTCGCGAGAGCCGACGAACGCGAAACTCTCGGATTGACTTCTATAAGGAAGTATTCGCTGCTGTTCGGGTTAAGAGCGAACTGCACGTTGCATCCGCCTTCTATTTTGAGTTCCCTTATTATCTTTATCGCGCTGTCGTTGAGCATTTTAAGGTCGTGTTCGCTCAAAGACATTATGGGCGCGACCACTATGGAGTCGCCCGTGTGCACGCCTACGGGATCGACGTTTTCCATACCGCATATCGTTATCGCGTGGTCGTTGCCGTCGCGCATTACTTCGAACTCTATCTCTTTATATCCCTTTACGCTCTTTTCGACGAGCACCTGATGTACGGGCGAGAGAGAAAAGCCGTTAAGCCCTATCTCTTCGAGTTCCTTTTCGTCGTTGGCAAATCCGCCGCCCGTACCGCCGAGCGTGAAAGCCGGACGGAGCACTACGGGATAGCCTATCCTTTTTGCCGCCGCTTTGGCTTCTTCTATACTATAGGTTATCTCGGACGGAATGACGGGTTCTCCTATCGACTCGCACATCTCCTTGAAGAGTTCCCTGTCTTCGGCTCGCTCTATGCTCGTACTGCTCGTGCCTAAAAGTTCGACGTCGCACTCTTTCAATACTCCTTTCTTTTCGAGTTGCATTGCAAGGTTCAGTCCCGTCTGTCCGCCTATACCGGGGACTATCGCGTCGGGTCTTTCGTAGCGGAGTATCTTGGCTACGTACTCTAACGTGAGCGGCTCCATATACACCTTGTCCGCTATCGCCGTGTCCGTCATTATGGTCGCGGGGTTGGAGTTTACGAGTATCACTTCGTACCCTTCTTCTTTAAGGGCAAGGCACGCCTGCGTGCCCGCATAGTCGAATTCCGCCGCCTGTCCTATTACTATCGGACCCGATCCTATTATAAGTATCTTCTTCAAGTCTGTTCTTTTTGCCATTTCAGTTCTCCTGTTGCCGATTTATATATGCGGTCTTGCCGTTATATACAGTCAATTTATTTTTGCCGTACACTTCGTATCCCGAAAAGGGCGTCGCCCTGCCTTTGGACAAAAAATCTTCGGGGTCTATCCTGTACCGCTCGCCGAGCGCCCATACCGTATAGCCGTTGAAGGGAAGTCCGAAACGCTTTCTCGGATTTACCGCCATAAGGTCTACGAGTTTTCCGAGCGTTATGACCCCTTCTTTCACGAGATAGGTATAAAGAAGGGGAAAAGCCGTCTCTATCCCTACTATTCCGAACGCGCTCCCTTTAAGCCCCTTGCTCTTTTCTTCGGCGGAGTGCGGCGCGTGGTCGGTCGCTATCATATCTATCGTTCCGTCCTTTATCCCTTCTATAAGGGCAAGTCTGTCGGCTTTGCCGCGAAGCGGGGGATTCATTTTGTACCGACCTTCTTCTTTAAGGTCGTTTTCGTCGAGCAAAAGATAGTGGGGAGCGGTCTCGCAAGTGACGTTTACGCCGCGCTTTTTGGCTTCCCGTATTATCTCCACGCTCTCCTTTGCCGAAACGTGGCAGACGTGGTACGCCGCGCCCGTCCTTTCGGCTATCTTTACGTCGCGGGCGATCTGTCCGTATTCGCTCTCCGAGCATATCCCCCTGTGTCCGTGCTTTGCGGCGTATTCGCCGTCGTGGATATATCCGCCTTTTAGCAGATCGTTTATCTCGCAGTGACATACCGCGACTTTTCCGAGCGATTTCGCCTTTACGAACGCCCGTTCCATAAGTTCTTCCGACTGAACGCCCCTGCCGTCGTCCGAAAAGGCGACCGCCGACTTTGCCATACCGTCCATATCGGACAGTTCTTCTCCCTTTTGCCCGACGGTTATCGCGCCGTAAGGAAGCACCGATATGACCGCGTCCCTTTCTATTACGTCCGTTTCCGCTTTGAGATTTTCAGCGCAGTCGGGTACGGGGTTTAAGTTGGGCATGGCGCATACCGTCGTATATCCGCCCCTTGCCGCGGCGAGCGAACCGCTCTTTATCGTCTCTTTATAAGAAGCCCCCGGCTCTCTGAAATGCACGTGCACGTCGCAAAACCCCGGGAACACCGTAAACTCTTCCGAATCGAACTCTTCGGGCAAAGAAAAAGGCGCCCCGAGCCGTCCGAAGTCTTCGGCGGCGATGGCGCCCGTTATGATTCTGGCTTTTACGTTTTTCATAGTCCGCTCCTATAAAATACGCCTTACCGGCGAGTCCGATTGGTTTACACTCGACTTGGCAAGGCGCAAAAATTACATAACAGAGCATACGCCGAACGCGCGGAAAAATCTTTTCCCCGTCCGGACAACCTTGCCGATATCCCGTACCGACTTAAAAGTCTGTAATCATTTTATCACAAGCCCGCCGACGTGTCAAGCGGAAACGGGAAGTATAAATAATTTCACAAAAAACGGGACGGCGAAAAGCCGTCCCGCAAAGCGTCATTGAAATTTAGAAAAATCCGTCTTTTCTACTTTGTCCTGCTCGTCTACGAGAAGGGACGGAAGTCCTTCGGAAGAGTTGTCGACGTTTTTGAGTTCGGAAGCGGTCATCACGTTGGTGCCGCGCGTCTCGCCCGAAGTCGTCTTATACCACACGTCGACCTTTTGTATCTCGGCTTTAAGGACTTTGTCCTTGCCTTCTTTATCCACCCCGATAAACGCGACTTCGTTCACCGTTATGCCGCCCGTCGACTTGAACATAAAGTACGAATACTCGCCTTTTATATCTTCGGTATTTACTTTGAACCAGCCGTCGTTCGCCTTTTTACCTATTTCCGCGGCGGTCACCGTGCGCGTTATCTCGGAATAGGTCGAAGACTGAACGAGATCGCCCGAAAACCTTACGAAAGTTATATCCGTAGAACTTATACCGTTATCGACGGAATCTATCTTTATCCATATATCGCGGACGGGAACGTTGTTTCTCGACACGTAAAACCCCGTCTTTTGTATTACGGCTTCTTCTCCCCGTACGTACGCGCCTATGTGCCACGACGAAGCGTTCCTTTGCGCCTTGTTGCCGCAAGCCGCCGCCGAAAACGCGCATACGAGCGCAAGCGCAAATACCGTTATCGCTCTTAAAACCCTTTTCATTTCTCTTCGTCTCCTTTTTGCATTTTCTTGAGTTCTTTCATAAAAGTGGAAATATCCTTGAACTGGCGGTAAACGGACGCGAATCTCACGTACGCGACTTCGTCGAGTTCTTTAAGCCCTTCCATTACCATCTCGCCTATCTTCTTGGTGGAAACTTCCTGTTCGAGAGAGTTGTATACCGATTTTTGTATATCTTCGACGAGTTTGTCTATCTTCCATATAGGCACGGGTCTCTTTTCGCAAGCCTTGATGATGCCGCTCTTTAACTTGTTGGCGTCGAAGGGCTGGCGGTTGCCGTTTGCCTTGATGACGAGTATCGGCGTAGTCTCTATCGTCTCGTACGTCGTAAACCTTTTGCCGCAAGCCATACACTCGCGCCTGCGGCGTATGCTCGTCCCGTCTTCGGACTGTCTCGAATCTATAACCTTGCTCTCCAAACTTCCGCAATACATACACTTCATAGCGATTCTCCGTTTAATTTATTCAGCCGAGATCGACTCTCGCCTTGGCGTTTAAGTCGAGCGCGGCAAAATTGCCTTTGAGATACTGTATATATCCTTCCGCGCCTATCATGGCCGCGTTGTCCGTACATAGTTTTTTTGGCGGCAAAACGAGTTTTATACCCCGTTTTTCGCAAATTTCGGTCAGGTTTTCTCTCAGATAACCGTTCGCGGCGACTCCGCCGCCCACGGTGAGTGTTTTAAGCGAATGCTCTTCGCATGCCTGTACCGCCTTTTTTACGAGAATATCCGTCGCCGCGCTCTGAAAAGACGCCGCGACGTCGGCTTTACTGTATTCTTCTCCCTTTTGCTCTTTGCCGTGAACGTAATTTATCACCGCCGTTTTAAGTCCGCTGTAAGAGAAATTGTAGCCGCCTTCGCCTTTGAGCATTTTGGGGAAAGTTACGTTTATCTCCCCTTCGCGCGCGAGTTTTTCCACGTTCGGCCCGCCCGGATACGGCAAAGACAGCACTCTCGCCACCTTGTCGAAGGCTTCCCCGACCGCGTCGTCGAGCGTTCCGCCGAGCACTTCGTATTTCCCGTAGTCGTTGACGACCATTATAGCGGTGTGTCCGCCGCTCGCAAGCAGACTTACGAACGGGGGGCGTAAATCCCTGTCGACGAGATACGCCGCCGCGAGATGTCCCCTTATGTGACTGACGGGTATAAGCGGCTTTTTAAGCGCGTAAGCGAGAGTTTTGGCATACGATACCCCGACGAGAAGAGCGCCTAAAAGCCCCGCTCCGTAAGTTACCGCTATCGCGTCTAAATCGGAAAGGTTTATCCCCGCGCTTTCGACGGCTTTTTCCGCCGTCAAAGATATAGCCGCCGTGTGTGCGCGCGACGCTATCTCAGGGACCACTCCGCCGAATCTGACGTGCTCGGTAGCCGAACTCATTATCTCGGAAGAAAGTATTTCCCGTCCGCCGCGTACGACCGCCGCCGCCGTCTCGTCGCACGAACTTTCTATCGCGAGTATCACGGCGTCCTTTTTTATGGCGAAATCCTTTATAAGATCGTTGTACATCAGCTCTTTTTAAGGTAGTCTATTATAAATTGGTCTATATTCCCGTCCATTACCGACTGGACGTTGCCCGTCTCCGATCCCGTCCTGTGGTCCTTGACCATCGTGTACGGGCAAAAGACGTAACTCCTTATCTGACTGCCCCACTCTATTTTCTTTATCTCGCCCTTTATCTCGCTGGCTTCGGCAAGCCGCTCTTCTTCGCGCTTTTCGAGCAGTTTGCTCCTAAGCATACGCATTGCCTGTTCCTTGTTCTGAACCTGACTGCGCTCGTTCTGACAAGCGACTATTATGCCCGTCGGGATATGGGTTATCCTTATGGCGGATTCGGTCTTGTTGACGTGCTGTCCGCCCGCTCCGCTCGAACGGTAAGTGTCTATTTTAAGGTCTTCGGGGCGTATCTCTATGTCGCCGTCTTCCTGTATGTCGGGCATTACGTCGACCGAAGAAAAGGACGTCTGCCGCCGCGCGTTGGCGTCGAACGGCGATATTCTCACCAGCCTGTGTATGCCCTTTTCGGCTTTTAAGTACCCGTAAGCGTTTTCGCCTTCCACCTTGAAGCAAACCGATTTCAGCCCCGCGCCGTCGCCCTCCAAACGGTCGTACTCGGTTATCTTATAGTTGTGCTTCTCGGCATAGCAAATGTACATACGGTACAGCATTTCCGTCCAGTCGCACGCCTCCGTGCCGCCCGCGCCGGCGTGAAGGGTGAGTATGGCGTCGCAAGAATCGTACTTTCCGCGAAGAAGGGTGCGAAGACGTATGTCTTCTATGTCCGCTTCGGCAAGACTGAGTTCTTTGTCGACTTCTTCGAGAACGCTCTCGTCGCCTTCTTCTTCGGCAAGTTGTATCATAACTTCGGCGTCCGAAACGGCTTTTTGCGCCTTGTCGAATACGTCGAGTTTATTCCTTATCCCCTGCGCCTCACGGCTTATGTGTTTGGACTTCTCTATATCCGACCACACTTCGGGTTTTTCGAGCTCGGCTTCGAGTTCTTTGAGTTTTACGCGAAGATTAGCGACGTCAAAGAGAGTATCCTGCCTCTTCCAGAGTCTTATAAAGTCCCCTTACTTTTTCTTCGTATACGTCGTATCTGACCATAATTATTTCTCCTTTTCCGTTCCGCTTATGTTTAAGGCTTCTTCCTTTTATTTATTCTTGCGGAACGCTGATTATTTTTTTATATTGTTTGTGTCGAGAGAGCGTTTTCACTCTCCGAAAATCCTTTTCCGTCGCCCGTTTTGCGGTCGACGGTTCGGTGTTATCAGGCAAGGCGCGCAAAGTCTGAGCCGATAGTTCGTGGTAGATTCCCACGCTCGCTATGCTCGCTCGGAATGACAAAGACCGTTTTCGAGCGGTATTCTTACCGCTTAGAAACGAGTTCTTCAAGGCTCGGCGGTTTGAGCGGTTGAGATAGACCTTATCGGTCATCGGGTTAACGAAAACTCTTTACAAGCACATTCTTAGCGCTTAGAAACGAGTTAGGCAAGGCACGCAAAGTCTGAGCCGATAGTTCGTGGTAGATTCCCACGCTCGCTATGCTCGCTCGGAATGACAAAGACTATTTTCGAGCGGTATTCTTACCGCTTAGAAACGAGTTTTTCAAGGCTCGGCGGTTTGAGCGGTTGAGATAGACCTTATCGGTCATCGAAGACGCGAAAACCGACAGTAAACGCAGAAGAACGAAGTTTATAAGCGGTAAGAATCAGGTGCGACCGTGACAATTCTTATACTTCTTTCCGCTTCCGCAAGGACAAGGATCGTTTCTCCCGACAGTCGAAGTGCTGACTATGGGACCGCGGGAAGACGCGCCGGCACTGCCGCCGGCTTCGACAAATTCGCGCTTTTCTTCCTTTTTGGGCTCGGTCTTTCTTATCTCCGATTTGAGAAGGAGAGCGACGACTTCTTCCTGAATGCTCGCCGTCATCTCTTCGAACATTTCAAGACCTTCTTTCTTGTAAGCGATTATCGGGTCTTCGTTGGCGTAGCCGCGGAGAGATATGCCGCGCTTCAACTTATCCATCGCGTCGATGTGGTCTATCCACTTGTTGTCGACGACTTTAAGGAATATGAATCTCTCGAAATCGCTATAGTCTATCCCTTCTTCTTTGTACGCCGCTATTTTCTCTTCGTAACAAGCGATGACCTTGTCGATCGTTTGAGATACGATATAGTCGTAATCCCAATTGTTAAGTACGCCTTCGGTTATAAACTCGGTCCCCTGCGGCAAAGCCCTGTCTTCCAAAGCCTTGTTGAGTTTGTCTTTATCCCAGTCCGCGGGGTTGTGCGCCTTGTTGACGTTCTGGTTTATTATGTCGGTGACGAAATCGGGGATAAGGTTAAGTACGTCCTGATGTACGTTTTCGCCGCGAAGGACTTTCATTCTCTCTTCGTATATGACCTGACGCTGAGTGTTCATAACATCGTCGTACTGGATTATGTGCTTTCTTATGCCGAAGTTCTTGCCTTCTATCGTCCTTTGCGCGTTCTCTATCGAACGGGACAAAAGTTTGGATTGAAGGGGTGTGTCTTCGTCGACTTTGAACATAGAATATATGCCCTGCAATCTCTCTCCGCCGAAACGCTTTGCGAGATCGTCTTCGAGCGAGATGAAGAAGAGCGAAGACCCCGGGTCGCCCTGACGTCCGCTACGACCCCTTAACTGGTTGTCGATACGCCTTGACTCGTGGCGCTCGGTACCGATTATGTGAAGACCGCCGAGAGCGATCACTTCCTGCTTTTCGGCGTCGGTCACCTTTTCGTGTTCGGCATAGTATTCTTTAAGATCGGAAGAGCACACGTCTGAACTCCAGTCACTATAATATCTCGTATG
>CAMNIW010000059.1 GCA_946540675.1 uncultured Clostridia bacterium
TATCGTTATGCTTTCGATGTTCGTTCTGGAATCGAAAACTCTTGCGCCTATTCTCGTTATCGTAGACGGCATTTCGTATCCGCCCGTCTTGCCGTTCGGATAATATGCGATAACGGTTATGTCCTTGTCGTAGATGACTCCGTCCCGTATCGTATAATAAGGGTTGCTCGGATCGACGTTTATCGTTTCGATTTTGGAGCCGAACACGCCCGCGATATCCACCACCGCGAATTTCGAGCCGATATTCAACGTTTCGATGTCGGATTGAGACGAATTGAACGCACCCGAAGCATAGTCGAGTTCGGCTCTCGCCGCGTTCGCGTTTACGGTGACGAGTCCGGACGTTGCGCCGAACGCGTTTTTCTCTATTTTCTTGACGTTTGCGGCAATGGTTATTTCGGTTACTTTCGTCAAGCCGTAAAACGCCTGTTCGCCTATCGAAAGGTCGGGCGCGCTCTCGGTGCCTTCAAAAGTTATCTGCGTTACGCCCGAGCAACTCTTGAACGCTTTTGCTTCTATTTCGGTAACGTATCCGGGTATGGTTATCTCGGTAATGAGTTTACATCCTTCGAAAGCGCTTTCGCCGACGACGCTTACGCCGGAAGGAACGGTAAATACGCCTTCTCTTCCGCGCGGACAGTAGACCGCCTTGGTGCCCGAAGCGTTACAAAGTACGCCGTCTTTTACCGAGAAGTTCGCGCCCGCGCCGTCCATTTTTATCTCGGAGAGAGCGGTGCATTGATTGAAGACGTTCACGTTGAAGTCCGCAAGCCTTGTCGGAAGTTCTATTTCGGTAAGCGCCGCGCAGTATTCGAAGGCTTTTTCGTCGAGAGTAAGGGGGACTTCGGTTTCGCCCTGGGCGGTTTTTGCGAAGACGACTTTTTCGAGTTTGCTGTTCTTGAAGGCGGACGGCTGTATTCTCTTTACCGAAGCCGCTATCGTTATTTCGGTTATTTCCGATTTGGCGAAACTTTCCGCCGCGATCGCGTCTACTTTAAGCGGATTGCCGTCCGCGTCGGTAAGGCCGTCTATCTCTTCGGGCATTTCGTATTTGCCCGTTCTCGCGTACGGAATGTATACGAGCGCGACGTTATATTCGGTCGTTCCGACGGCTTTTCTGAACAATACGCCGTCTTTGGAGCCGTACACGGGATCGACTGCCGTGTCGGTCGTGTATACGTTTATGTTTTCGAGATTCCTGCATCCTTCGAACGCCGTTCCTACCGAAACGACTTTCACGGTGTCGGGGATATTTATGGTTACGAGTTTAGAGCAGGAAGAGAAGTCGTCCACCGCGACTACGGGTTTTCCGTTGTATTCCGCGGCGACCGTGACTTCGGTCACTTTGTCTATGGGCGCGCCCTTTACCGCCGAGTAGCCGCCGCTGACTTCGACGTATTTGACTACGCCTTCCCAGGCGGCGTAAAGGGTGACGTCGCCGTCTTTGTTCCAGTTGAAGAGTCCTTTGCCGAGTTCGTCGGTATATCTCGTTCCCACCGAGTTCATTTCGGCGTACCAGCCGACGAACACTTTAAGGTCGTCGCTCGTAACGGCGATCGGAAGTTCTGCTCTTTCGCCGTAGGATACGACTACCTTTTGCGGTTCGCCGCCTTCTCCGGCGGGGTCGAGAGTAACGGTATACTGTTTGGGTATCCAGTGCGCGAAGAGTTGAACGTCCCCGTCAAACCCGTAGAAACCGTCGGTCACTTTTACGCCGAGTCCCGCGGGGCCGCCTGCCGCCGTGTACCAACCGCCGAAGTTATAGCCCTTTCTCGTCGTTTCGGGAAGGGTATATCTCTGACCTTCCGCCGCGTAGACGTCGCCCGTTCTGAGTCCGCCCTGAACGTCGAGTTCTATGGTATTGGCGTTGATCCTGTATTCGCTCGCGGCTCCCTTTTCGCCGTTTATTATCGGCGTTACTTCGATAACGTTTTCTCCCGCGACGGACAGGGGGATCGCAAGCGAAACGCCTTCGACTTCTATCGGTTTTTCGCCGTTCATCGAAACGACGTATTTTTCGGCGCCTTTGACGGCGTTCCAACTCGCCACGCCGTCCTTATAGAACACTTCGAGAGCGGTACTGAGCGATATGGCGTCGGATACTATGGAATTGTTGTTTTGGTCTTCCGCCACCGCCTGAACGCGTATTTCGGTTTCGCCTACCGTTTCGTCCAAAGTGAAAGTCGTGTCGGCGCAGAAATACGGTGTTTCGCCTATTATGACGTTATAGCCCATCGCCCCGTGCACGGCGTCCCAACTTACGGTATCGGAAACGATCTTCACGTTTTCGGGCGTGGCAAGCGCTGTCTTCGTATAAGTCGCGGAAGTGGTCTTCACGTTGTATCCGCGGTTTATCGGGGTAACTTTTATCGCGATGTTGCCGCTGTAATATCTGAGATCGGTGAAAGTGTCTTTTTCGATAAGAGCGGTGATCTTACCGCCGGACGCTATTTCTACCTTATAGCCTTCGGCTTTTTCGACGGGTTCCCAGGACGCTTCTATGTCGTTGATAAGTATTTCGGGTATCCGCGCGAGCGACCTATTGAGAATAAAGGTCGCCGATTCCGAAGTCGCGCGGCCTTCCGCCGCGGCGTATACGGTAAATTCTATTCCGCTTTCGCACATTTCGCAGGAAGAGAAGTCGTATGCGGGATCTTCGCCTATATCGAGCATTCTGTGCGCGTGTCCTTCGTTGCCGCACTTGACGGATATATAGTATTTTTCGGCTCCTTCGACCGCTCCGAAGGTGAGCAGGGATTCGCCTTCCACCTTAAAGAAAGACACCCTGTCGAGAGCCTTGTTGTTGAGATAGGCAAAGTAGGTTTCGCCGCCGACGGTTACCGCCGCTTTGTATTCGCCCGCGTCCTTTTCGGAGAACGGGAAGTCGAACACGGTCGACGACGTCTTTTGCGAAACGACGGTGTTGTCGGGCGCGATGACGCTGACTTCGTACTGAACGTTTGCGCCGAGCGAATTCCAGGTAATCTTGTCGTTCGCTATCGAAAGCCCTATTCCGTCGTTTTTCCATACGGCGAAAAAGGTGGTGCTTTGTGTGAGTTTTTCTCCCGAATATTTTGCGGTGAGTTTGTCGCCGTCTTCGAAGTCGCTCGTCCACCAGCCGGCAAAGGTCTTGCCCGCCTTTTCGGGAACGGGAAGGTTGACTCCTTCTATCATAAGACCGCCGCCGACCGTCAACGTTTCGGTGAGATTGCCGTCGACGTTGAGTTTAACGGTGTATTCGGTTTCGGTGTTCTGCACGAAATAGGCGAATACGGTCGTATCCCCCTTTACGGCGGAAGAGAAGTCGTACTTTGTCTTGAACGACTTGTCTGTATACCAACCGACGAAAGTATATCCGTCTTTCGTCGGAGATTGCGGTCTTACCGCGGTTTTACCGTCTTCCACGTCTATCGCGGCGATCTGACTGCCGCCGTCGGTATCGAAAGTCAACTTATAGTACACTATCCGACTTTCGCTCGGCGGGTTGGTTTTGTTGTCGTTACAGCCCGTCGCGACTGCCGCGGTCGCGGCGGTCGCGGCGAGAGCCATAACGGCGCAAACAATGCGTTTCTTTTTGTCCATATCTATCTCCTTTATAAACTGTTTGTGCGATTTGTAAAAACAGAAATAATCCCACAGTATAACATAAATTATAGCGATAAATCGACCTTTTGTCAAATTCAACAATTATATTTTAATAAATTTAATGATAAATATTATAAATAAATAATAAACGCGCGAAAAACATATATAATCGCACGAAAAGGCGGCTTTTACTAAATTTATGTATTCGGGTGCGACGGGTGCAAATGGTCAATTAAAAATAAACATTCTTGATTTCGGAATCCGTGAATATTTTTTCTTTCCCATCGCATTATTATATAGAGAAACATATTGACAAGGTTTATAAAGTAATTTATAATTATTCATAAATATAAATAATCAAGTACGACATTTTCAATACATAAATGACGGATTTCATTATTGAATATTTAAGTGTTGTATGCTATAATGTAATAATCAAATAGTTTCTCTAAAAATAAACAATAAAGCGAGATACGTTATGAGCGAGTTGCAAAATTCTATAAATGCAGAAAATATTTCTTACTCAACAGAATTTTCTATTGGGAATACAAAATTTGTTATATTTCTTGCTGTTTCTTATGAGAATGAAAATGCGGCATACGAGCAGGATTCTAAACCTATTTCGATATATCACAACCATTATTATAATGAATTGATTTTTTCTCCGCTTTTTGAGATTCAATGCTTTACTAAAGACGGTTCTTTTAAACTTCATAGAAATAATTTGTTATTATTTAGAGCGGGTTTTTTTCACGCAACGACGATAAATTTATCTATGAAAGCTAACATTTTGGGTTTTACATTTAAGGAAATTAAGAAATGTTCGGCAAATGAGCGTACATATGATATTTACAACAAAATTTTCTCACTAGATTATCAAGTGTTTTCGAATAAGACTTTGATAAACACGCTTAGGCAAGTATTTCAACAGATTAAGTCACCCACACTTTTTTCCTATTACTCGATACCCGCGCTTTTACAAATTTTCTTTGTGCAAGTTGCTGAAAAACATGTAACGCCTACAAGTAAGTTGACCTCACTTGGCTCATTAGATTATCGAATTTCTGTGGAATTAAACTCAATGGAAACAAATACGAATTTAAGGGCTATGGCGGAAAAACTTTTTATTAGTGAACGACAACTTGAGCGCCGGATTTATCAATTATACGGAAAAAACTTTACGGAAAAACGCAGAGAAATTCGTATAAGTGTTGCAAAAAATCTATTAGAAACTACTAGTTTAGCCGTTGAGCAAATTGCAATTAAGATACATTATGGTTCGCAGTCTGCTTTTATTGCGGTATTTAAGCGTTACACGGGTATGACACCAACGCAATATCGTAAAAATTGCACGAAAATCTATTAACCGGAAATTATCTATACAGTACATATGCATATAGCGGATACTAATTATAAAAAAGCTATCAATCTGAGAGCAGGCTGTATAGCTTTTTTTGATGGGGTTAATTATGGTGCTATGATATTCTCAAAAAATATAGAAACTATGTTTTATATATTTTAGTTAATGTGAAATTGACATTTTGGCAAGAAATATGTCGTATTTTGATATTGAAATAACGTGAATTAATGTGATAGAATAAAAAAGCAATAAAATCAATAAAATATAATCAAAAAAAGGAGTAAAACAATGCAAAAGTTATTTGAAGGCGTTTACAGTGCAATATTTTCGGTTTACGATGAAAATCTCAACGTAAAGAAAGGCGCCGTTAAATAATGTACGGATATTTGTTGATAATCGGCAGCAGTATATTTCTTTGCATTATGTCCGCACTTAGAAAAGAGTTTCAGAAAGATACGGTATTAAACGTAAAGACGACTCTTTTCTTTATGGGGCTGAGCAGTATGTTCGTCGTGTTAGCCGGTTTAATATATTGCGCATTCACTCGCTTTGAGTTGGTTACAAAAGCCGATTTTACGGTTTTATCTCACGGAGCGCTATTTGCAATAATACTTACGGTAAATACGATACTCTGCATTTTCGTGACGAAATACGGAAGCATGGCAATATCCACCGTGTTCGCATGGCTCGGCACGTTGGTTATATCGGCTGTTTACGGACTTATTTACGATCCCGTAAAAAACGCATTGAGCATATGGAATATAATAGGTTTTGTCCTCGTTGGAATAGTTATAGCAATAAGTCTGTTTTCGGTTAAAGGAAAAAGCGGAGAAAACGACGGCGAAGATAAAAGGAATGTTAAAATATTTGCGCTGCTTTGCTTTATAATATTTTTCACCAACGGAATAGCTTTGCCTATTTACAGCCATTTTACCGACGTGCGCCCGGATTACGGAGAGATGAATTTTATATTTCTGTATTTGTTTTTTTGCGTGGTCATCTGCGCTGCTGTATTAGGCGCGATATTGATTGCCCGTAGAAATAAGGACGACGTTGAAGAAATAAAAGATTGTGTAAAGGTAAAGCCTTTAATATGTATTTTAGGATACGGCGCTACATTTTTCTTCTCGGAATTTCTATCGATCGTATGCACTCAGGTTTTACCTATAATAATACAGGCGCCGCTCTCTTTTGCGGTAAGCATAATAAGCGTTGCGCTGGTTGATTTCATTTTTTTCAAACAAAAACTTACGAAAGCGCAAATAGTTCAGATAGGGCTATCGTTTGTAATAGGCGCATTATTTGCGTTTTAACAGGAGATTTATATGTGGAGCGGTAATAAAAAGATTTGAAAGGTTGCGGTATTCTTCCCGAAGAGCCTCATGCTCCGAGTCCGGATTGCGACGGCGAACAAAAAGTTAAAAAGGCTGTATTTAAAATATTAATAAATGATAGGTGAAATAATAAAAACGGTAAAAGACAAGTATTTGGTTGTAGGCGCAGATTTTGCGGGTTTTCCGCTCAAAGAAGTGGTAGTGGAGCATTTGGAGAAGAAGGGTTGGAAGATACTCGACTTGGGAGTAAAGAAGGACAGCGATCCTAACGATACCGACCTTATGTTCCATAGGGTAGGACTTCGGGTCGGTGCGGAGATAGCGGAAGGCAATTACGAACGCGCACTCGTATTTTGCGGCACGGGTATGGGCATACACATTGCGGCTTCTAAGTGTCCGCACGTTCACGCAGGCGTTGTCGAGAGCCTTCCGGCGGCGATAAGGGCAATAACCGGAAACGGCGTAAACGTCCTTGCGATGGGTGCGTTTTACGTCGCGCCGCAGACTGCTTGCGATATAGCGGACGCATATCTTGCGAACTCGCTCGGCAGCGGTTGGAAATGGTGGCACAACTTTTACGAGTTCCACAAACTCGCGATCGACGAACTCGAAGCGTTCAATTACGAAGAATACAAGAAAAACGGCTTTAAGGTAAATAAACTCGGAGATTACGACTTAACTCTCGACTTCGACAAAAAACCCCGAATAAACACGTTGTAAAGGTACAAAAAGCGGAAGTTCTGTCAAGGCTTCCGCTTTTTAATAAACGAAGAAGACCGCATATCGTGTATTGCGGTCTTTGCGTTATAAAAATAAAAAACGCTCACGGATGGACTGCCATTCCCATCATCGCGCCATAAACGGTGCGGCAGTCGGGGCAGATTTTCTACTGTTCGTGAGCGTTTTTTATACTCTTATTATAAGCAAAAAATAAAACTTGTCAATACCTTTGACAAATTTTTTTTATTTGGTATATTAAGCAAAACGGTAAAAAGGGAGAATTAAGAACAAATGGAAGACCGCCATACTCACGCAGATAAGGTGATAAAAATTTATTATGAAAAATTCGGGACTGTCCCGAGTATTCCGTATATACAATGTACAAGTTTTTATGACCCTGCTTTTATTGCGATGATAGAAAACGCGCTTAAAGAAAATCGAGAAGTTACGGACGACGACTATGACGCATACTTTCCGATAAAAGAAGACGTTTTATATTAAAAACATACTCAAAAAATAAAAGGCTCTGCAAAGCGCAGGGCTAGCCGAGTGTGAATAGTATCCGTATTATCAAGGATTTTAACGCGGTATATACCGCCGCCTGCCACCGAGAATCGGGTTCAACCTATTCAGACTTGGTGCGGATAAGTTGCCGTTTCCCTGAAGGGAGCCCCACGGCAAGGCATCGCAAGCG
>CAMNIW010000060.1 GCA_946540675.1 uncultured Clostridia bacterium
CCACACTACTCCCTTAGCAGGGGAGCCCCTTCGGCCTCTTGGGTATTTCTCCAAAAGTCTTACGTTTATCGCTTAACTATAATATCACAAAATCGTTTTAAGGTCAACGAATTTTTGACCGCTTTTTACTTTTTATTGAAAAACGACGGAGAATTCTCCGCTTTTGTCAAAAAGCGGCGGGGTTTTTCCCCGCCGCGGATTTTGTCGGTCAGATTTCGGCTCCGCCGTCGTTTATAAACAGTATTCCGAGCGTGTTTTTTCCGCAGTGGCTGGATACCGTACAACCTGCCGTCGTTTCGTATACTTTCTCGAATCCGTATTCGCTTACCACGTCTTTCGCCGCCTTGACCATACTGTCGGTCGCGTGGCTGTGCGTTATGAAGATCACCGATTTGTCGGGGTTGTCGTACTTGGTCAAAACGGCTTTGCAGTACTTGGTTATGCAGTCTTCCATCTTGCCGCGGAACTTGTTGGTGCTTCTCATTTTGCCGTTTATGACTTCTATCTCGGGGCGGAGTTTAAGAAGGTTTGCGCCGAAGAGAGCTAAACTCGAACACCTTCCGCCGCGGTACAGATAATCGAGCCGCTCGATGACGAAACTCGCGCGGGTGTCCGGTATTCTCTTTTTTACGAGTTCGACTATTTTTTCGGGATCGGTCAATTTTTCGGTGAGCTTTTTGGCGTATATCGCTTCCAGAGCAATGGCGGTGGAGAGCGTCCGCGAATCTATGACGTAGACGTTTTCAAAATCCTTTGCCGCTTCCACGGCGTTGGCGTACGCGCTGGACATCTCGCTTGAAATGTCGAAATGTATTATGGCGTCGTGAGTTTTCAGTATCTCCGAAAAATGTGCCTTAAAGGCTTCGGTGTTTACGGCATTGGTTTTCGGTAGTTTTTTGTTTTTGTCCGCCCAGGCGAAAATTTCGAGAGTGGAAACTTCTCCGTCGTAAAAAAACCTGTCGCCCATAGACACGCCGAAAGGTATGATCTTAAAGTCGTATTCTTCGATTATGTCGCGAGTTATGTCGCAGGCGCTGTCGAGTGAAATGGCAATTTTCATAAATATACCCCCGAATGTGAATTTACGCGAAAATTATATATAAAAATCCCGCTTTATACAATCATTTTACAGATATTTTAAGTATACGTTTACAAAATCGGTCGTAGAATCGCCGAAAAACGGCTCTACTTACAGTGGAAGTCGGTGTATAAGTCGTTTAACGCGCGGAATATGCCGCGGAGTTTTCTCGCCGCCGTCTTTTTTTGCCGAAACGGGGAAGACCCTGACGCAAAGGTAAGCGCGCCGTAAATTTATCGTGATATACGCATTTTGCGGTGTTTTTGTTTGCATAAAAAAAGCGTTTGTGCTAAACTGTTTCAGTTATGAAAAATAAGTACGCGTCTACGCTCGTCGCCTGTTATATCGGGTATATGGTACAGGCGATAGTCAACAATTTAACGCCGCTTTTGTTCGCTCAGTTCGGAACGGAATTTTCTTTCTCCGCAAGCGAGATAGCGATAATAATAGCGGTAAACTTTACGGTGCAGATACTCGTGGACACGCTCTCGGCGGGGATCGCGTTGAAAATAGGCTACAGGAGAAGCGCCGTGGCGGCGCACCTGTTTTCGGTCGTCGGGCTTATCCTTCTGGGCGTTCTCCCGAACAGCGGTATGTCGCCGTTTGCGGGTATACTTATCGCAACCGTGTTTACGGCGATAGGGGGCGGTTTTATAGAAGTGGTTATAAGTCCGCTAGTAGAAGCGCTTCCGCTCGGCAACAAGTCGGGAGCGATGAGTTTTCTTCACTCGTTTTACTGTTGGGGGCATATATTCGTGGTACTTTTTGCCACGGCGTATTTTTCGATATTCGGAATAGCGAGTTGGAAGTTTTTGCCGATCGTGCTGTGCATTATCCCCGCAATCAATGCGATACTGCTTTCCAAATGTCCGTTCGAAACGCTGTCGGGTGATGAAAATCCCGTACCGTATAGAAAAATTTTCGCGTTTAAGGGATTTTTTATATTCATAATCATTATGCTTTGCGCGGGCGCTGCCGAACTCGCCGTGGCGCAGTGGGCGTCCTACTTTGCCGAAATCACGCTAAAAATAGAGAATAAGGCGGTCGGAGATCTGCTCGGTACCTGTCTTTTCGCGCTCGGTATGGCTTTATCCCGTACGGTCTACGGCTTTTTCGGCGACAGGCTCAACCTTAAAGCGATAATCCTTTTGAGCGCGGCTCTTCTTTGCGGCGCGTATTTGCTTATCGCGCTGTCGCCCGTCCCGTATTTGTCGCTCGTCGGCGTCGCGCTCGGCGGAGCGTTTGTCGGAATGATGTGGCCGGGGACGTATTCGATTGCGGGCAAGACATATAAAAACGGCGGAACGAAAATGTTCGGGATGCTCGCTCTCGCGGGCGACATAGGCTGTCTTACCGGTCCGGCGCTCGTCGGGCTGATCTCGGAAGACATAAGGACGGGTCTGCTTGTATCGTCCGTTTTTCCCGCGGTGCTTTTCGTCGGGATGCTCGCGCTGACGATAACGAAAATCGGGAACGGGCAAAAAGAAGAATAATCCGCTTTCGCCGCCCGTGGTTTTCGGGCGGTATTTTCTTAAATTGCGACGCTATTTTCTTAATTTACTTTACTTTAATTTTTATATTTGCTATACTTATATAAACTCAAAACATATTTTAAGGACGATCGTATGGAAGAGAAAATTCAGGAGATCAAGGGACAAATAGTCTCGGAACTCGAAAAAGCCAGGACGAGCAAGGAACTTTTTGAACTGAAAGCCAAATACGTCTTGGGAAAAGCCGGCATAATCCCCGGACTTATGAAAGAACTCGGCAAAGCCGCCAAGGAAGACAGACCGAAACTCGGTCAGATAATCAATTCGCTGAAAGAGTGGGCGTCCGATTATTTTGCGCGCAAGGAAGCCGAGATAAACGAGATGGAAAAGAATATACGGTACAAAGAAGAGACCGTAGACATAACCATGCCCGCCAAAAAGCGCGAGCAGGGAACTCTTCATCCCGTTACCATCGTAAAAAGCGAATTGGTCGATATTTTTGCGGGTATGGGATTCAAGGTGCTCGAAACGCAGGAGATAGAAGACGATTTTCACAATTTCACTGCGCTCAACACTCCCGAAGAGCACCCTGCGAGAGATAAGCAGGACACCTTTTATATAAACGACTCGTTTATGCTCCGCACGCACACTTCGCCGGGGCAGATAAGGACTCTTACGACGATGAAACCGCCGTTCAAAGTGCTTATCCCCGGCAGGGTTTACAGGGCGGACGACGACGCGACGCATTCGCCTATGTTCCATCAGATGGAAGGGCTCGTCATAGATAAAGACATCACTATGTGCGACCTTCAGGGTATGCTCGACGAACTTGTCAGGAAGATGTTTTCCAAGGAAGCCAAGACGAGATTCCGCCCGTCTTTCTTCCCGTTTACGGAGCCGTCGGTAGAAGTCGACGTAAGTTGTTTCGAGTGCGGCGGCAAGGGTTGCAAACTGTGTAAGGGCACGGGCTGGATAGAGATACTCGGCGGCGGCATAGTCAACCGCAAGGTTCTCGAAAACTGCGGAGTCTCGCCCGATAAATACACGGGATTTGCCTTCGGTCTCGGCATCGACAGGATAGCGATGCTCAAAAACGGGATAAACAACATACACATTTTATACGAAAACGATTTAAGGGCGTTAAAGCAGTTCAAGGATTAAGGAGAAGATATGTTAGCACCGCTCAGTTGGCTTAAAGAATTTGTTGATATAGACTGTACGCCGGAAGAACTCGAAAAGAAACTTTTCGATTGCGGTTTCGAAGTCGAAGAAGTAAAGAAATACGGCGACAAACTCGATAGAGTAGTGACCTGTAAGATATTGTCGATAAGACAACACCCCAACGCCGAACGCCTTCGCGTGTGCGAAGTAGACGCGGGCAAATACGGAGTTTTGCAGATAGTAACCAACGCGAAAAACGTAAAGGAAGGGGATATAGTTCCCGTCGCGGTAGACGGGGCGACTCTCGCCACGGGTGACAGGATTTACAACGGCAACCTTCGCGGAGAGCCGTCTTACGGAATGTTTTGCGGCGGCGAAGAGATAGGCATAGACGATAATTTTTACTACGGCGCGTCCGAAGACGGAGTTCTCGTTTTCCGCGAGAATTTTCCGCTCGGCGAAGAAGTGGTCGACCTTTTGGGGCTTAAAGATTACGTATTCGACATTTCGGTGCTTGCAAACCGTCCCGACTGTCAAAGCGTTCTCGGCATAGCGAGAGAGATCGCCTGCGCGCTCGGAAAACCGCTTAAAGAGCCCGACTACGGATTCACCGCAAAGGCGGACAAGTCGGACGAAAAGATAACCGTTACCGTTTCGGATAAAGAACTTTGTCCGAGATATATCGCGCATCTTGTAAAGGACGTAAAGATAGAGCGTTCGCCCGTATGGATGACGAGAAGGCTTGCGCTTTGCGGCATAAACGCGATAAACAATATAGTCGACATAACCAACTACGTGCTTTTGGAACTCGGTCAGCCGATGCACGCCTTCGACCTGAAAACGCTCGAAGACTATTCGATCGAAGTGCGCAGGGCGAAAGACGGCGAAAAGATAGTGACTCTCGACGAAAAGGAACTTACGCTCGGCAAAGACAATCTCGTGATATGCGACGGCAAAAAGCCCGTCGCTCTCGCCGGCATAATGGGCGGACTCAACAGCGAGATAGAAAGCGATACGAAAGCCGTTTTGTTCGAATGCGCCAAGTTCAAGCGCGACAACGTGCGCCGTTCGTCGCGTACTCTCGGCAAGTCGAGCGACAGTTCCAAGAGATTTGAAAAGGGCGTGGACGAATACACGACCGAAAGGGCGTCTTACCGCGCTCTCAACCTTATAGAAAGGCTCGACGCGGGAAGGGTTACCGCGGTGCGCGTCGACGTGTCCGCCGGAAAACCGCAGGAAAACAGGGAAGTCAGGACAACTTTCAAAAAGATAAACGGAGTTCTCGGCATAAGCGTGCCTAAGGACGTAATAGTCGGAATACTCGAAAAACTCAATTTCAGCGTGACCGTGGACGGCGATAATATAACGACGGTCGCTCCGCCTTACCGCGAAGACGTCGAAGGCTATCCCGACCTTGCCGAAGAAGTGATAAGGATGTACGGTTACGAACATATAAAGCCGACTCTTCTCAAAAAGGCTCGCACGACTTCGGGCGGATATTCCAAAGAACAAAAAAACGAACTCAAAGTAAAGAACACTCTCGTAAAAGCTGGATACAGCGAAGTGATGACATATTCTTTCTATTCCAAAAAGGATATAGCGGCTCTCGGACTTAAAGGCGGCGAAGAAGAAGGGAACGTCATCGTTATAGAAAACCCGATAAGCGACAATTACGAAGTGATGAGAAGGACTCTCGTTCCGTCTCTTCTCGAAGTCGTATCGAGAAACTTAAAGCGCGGCAACGCGGAAGGCAGGATATTCGAGATAGCGCGCACTTATGCGAAAAAAGGCGAAACGGTAGACGATTTCCCGATAGAACACAGGCATCTTTGTATGGCGGCGTTCGGCGGAGAAGAAGACTTCTTCACGGTAAAGGGCGCGATCGAAACGCTTTCCGAGAACTTCGGACTTAAATTCAATCTCGGCGTCCGCGCGGAAAAGACCTATCTTCATCCGGGCGTGTCCGCCAAAATAATACTCGGCGGCGAAGAGATAGGGGCGTTCGGTCAGGTGACGTACGAGACCGCCGGCGCTTACGACATAGAACAGAAAGTTTACGTCGCCGAACTCGACTACGAAAAACTGTCCGCGGCGTTCGGCGCTCCGTTCAGGTTCGAGCCGCTTCCGAGATACCCCGAGATAAAGAGAGATCTCGCGCTCGTCGCGGACGCGAACCTTACTTGCGGCGAGATAGAAGAAGTCATACGCTCGTCGGTAAAAAACAACGTAAAACAAGTCGAACTCTTCGACGTATATACGGGCGAACAGGTCGGCGAAGGAAAGAAGAGTATGGCGTTTACGGTGACTTTCGTCGCGGCGGAAGATAAGCCCATAACGCAGGAAGACGTCGACGGATTCGTCAAGCGCATACTCGGCGCTTTGAAATTCAGGCTCGGAGTCTCGTTGAGATAACGCTATGGTCAATATCGAAAGGATAAACTTTCTCGCCAAAAAACAGAGAGAAGTCGGGCTTACCGAAGAAGAAAAAGCCGAACAGCAAAAACTTCGCCGCGAGTATATAGACAGCGTCGTCGGAAATTTGAAAAGTCAACTCGACAACACTTACGTCATAGACGAAAACGGCGAGAAAAAGAAGATACGTTGATGGAATATACGCTTATAACGGGCGCTTGCGGCGGACTCGGCAAAGAGTTTTGCCGTCAACTCGTCGGGACGGACAACCTGTTTCTGACGGGGCGGAGCGAAGAAAAGTTAAAAGCCCTTCGCGAAGAACTGCTCGCCGAAAAGTCGGACGCGGAGATAATCTGTCTGAAAGCCGACCTGACTCGCGAAGAAGAGCGAAAGGCGATCTTCGACTACGCCGACAGGGAAAACATAAAATTTTCGGGGCTGATAAACGTCGCGGGTGCCGACATACAAAAGGAGTTTTCAAAATACACTCCCGAAAAAGTGACTTTTCAGGCAAGGCTCAATTTCGAAGCGGCGGTATATCTCGCGCACGGGGTAATATCTCGGAGAGCCGAAAAACTGAAAATTCTCACGGTGTCCAGCCTTTGCGGAATAATGCCGATGCCGTATTTCGCGCTGTATTCGGCGACTAAAGCCGCTCTCATCAACTTTTTTACCGCTCTTCGGTACGAAGTAAAAGACGCGAAGATAACGGTGCTTGCGCCGGGCGGCGTGCCAACGAGAGCGGACGTGATAGAAGACATCAAAAAACAGGGGATAAGCGGAAGACTTTCGTCAAAGCCGGCGGCTTTCGTCGTAAAAAAGGCGCTTAAAGGGCTTAGACGCAACAAACGGCTCGTTATTCCGGGACTTTTCAACAAGTTCACGAACTTTATACAAAAACTCGTTCCGACGGCGGTAAAATGCCGCGTAATGTCGGGGCGGTGGAAGAAAAAAGAAAAAGACGCATTTTAAGGTGCGGAAGGAGAAACAATGAGTTACGCCGACAAAGTTTTTAAGGAAAACGTAAAAGACATTCTCGAAAACGGGGTTTGGGATACCGATAAGGAAGTCCGTCCGAGATGGCTCGACGGTACGCCCGCGCATACGGTAAAGAAGTTTTGCGTGGTAAACCGTTACGACCTTCAGAAAGAATTTCCCATAATGACCATAAGGAAACAGGGGTTTAAGAACGCCGTCGACGAGATACTCTGGATATGGCAGAAAAAATCCAACAGGATATGCGACCTTCACTCCCATATATGGGACAGTTGGGCGGGCGAAGACGGCACGATAGGCAAAGCCTACGGCTATCAACTCGGCGTGAAACATAAATATAAAGAAGGAGAATTCGATCAGGTCGACAGGGTGCTTTACGACCTTAAACACAACCCGTCGTCAAGGCGTATTCTCACCAACATTTACAACTTTCAGGATCTTCACGAGATGAATTTGTATCCTTGCGCGTACTCTATGACCTTCAACGTTTCCGGCGACAGGTTAAACGGTATACTCAATCAGCGTTCCAACGATATGGC
>CAMNIW010000061.1 GCA_946540675.1 uncultured Clostridia bacterium
CGGGACTCATATCGTTAAGCGCGGACACCGTCGATTCGATGAACGGAACTTTCACGCAAAATATGAAGTACGTTTTAAGAAAACCCGAGTGGTACGGCGGAACGTCCGGCAACGTATATCAGACGGCGTACCGCATAAACGGAAACAGTTCGGATCATACGCTCGTAACGCCGGCAAAGGGCGCGGAGTTCTGGCGCGCGCTCAAAGTGGAAGAAGCGCTTTCCGTACTTCTCGCCACGTCCGACCACGTAGCCGAGATAGCGGCGCTCGGACTGTAAAAACGATTGCAAAAAAAGCCGTCGTTTGATATAATAAACAAAGAATTTGTAAACGGAGTCGGTTATGAGAATAAGAAACGCTCTGAAAATTGCTCTCGGCAAGTTCGGGCTGGTATTCAAAGATCTGTTGTTCAAGGCGATAATATTCGTCGTGTTTGCGGGGATAATAACGCTCGTTCTCGAATTGAGTCTTCACCCCGTAATAGAGATGGTGCAAAAACTTGCGGCGGACGCCTTTGCCGTGTTCCGCGACCTGTTCACGGGGCAGGCGGTCACCGACGTGTTGAGCGCAGATCTTGAACAGATACTCGGCTATCTTTCGGCTCACACGGGCGGAATAGTATGGACGGCCGTCGCGATAATCCTTCTCGTATACGCGTTCAGGTTTTTTTTGGGGGTCAGCGATTGCACTCTCCTTATCCTTATTGACGAACATCTCGCAAGCCTGTCGCACAGACCCTATCTCGGCGTAATGTTCGACAATCTCGGCAGGATAGTGAAATATCAACTTATAGAAGCGCTTTCGGCAATAGTCGTTACCGCCGCTTCTCTCGCGATAAGTTACGGCATATTGCTCGGACTTTCGGCGGTGCCGCTTATCGGGATATTCCTTACCGTTCTCGTCATATCTCTGATCCGCGGTTTTTACTGCACGGTGATGAGCCGGATAATGTCTTTGATGCTCACCGAAAAAAAGTCTTTCCGCGAATCGGCGGTAAAGGCGTTCGGCGGCGAGCGCGGGTTTTTCTTCAAGTCGTTCGCGACCTACGTTACGTATAACGTCCTGTCTATGTATCTCATAGTGACGATGACCGTCTTCACTCTCGGCGTCGGACTTTTCATAGCCGTGCCGTTCATATCGGTACTCCTTGCGTGTTTGCGCCAGATAGACCACTATACGGTCAATAAGAAAAAATATTTCGTGGACTACGACAACATATCCGTGCCCAAGGAACTCCGCGAAAACGACGAAAATCTCTTGAACGACGTCGATATATAAAAAGAGCATAATAAAACCCCGAAAGGCGTTTCGCCTTTCGGGGTTTTTGTCTATCGGGGTTCAACCTGTTCACGCTCGGTTATTGCGGCACGTAAGCCGCCGTTACGGTAAACGTTTTGAGATTTATCTCCACGTCGTAAACGCCCGCCTTTCCCGCCTTTACCGTCGCTTTCGCATGATGGTCGTCAATATCGACGTATTCTTCGTCTTCGCTTTTTACCGAATAAAATATAGACGGGGTCACGTCTTAAAATTTGAGTTTTCTCGCCATAAGGACGCCCATTACCGAAGCCATCATAAGTCCGCGAGTCCAGCCCGACGAGTCGCCCAGACAGTGCAGGTTTTCTATATTGGTATTGAAATCGTCGTCCATCTTTATCTTGTTGGAATAGAATTTGAGTTCGGGCGAGTAGAGAAGGGTTTCGGGGCTCGCGAATCCCGGCACCACCATATCGAGTTGTTTTATGAAATTGAGTATGTTGGTAAGCGTCCTGTACGGCATCGCGGCGGTTATGTCGCCCGCGACCGCGTCGGGAAGAGTGGGTTTTAAGTTGGAACGGTCGAGTTCTTTTTGCCACGTTCTCTTTCCGTCGAGAATATCTCCGTAACGCTGTACGAGTATATGTCCGTCGCCCAGCATATTGGTGAGTTCGCCTATCTTTTTGGCGTACTCTATCGGCTGATTGAACGGATAGGTGAAGTTGTGCGAACAAAGTATCGAAAGGTTGGTGTTGTCCGACTTTTTATCCTTGAAGGAGTGCCCGTTCACGACGGCGAGATTGTCGTCGTAGTTTTCCTGAGCGACGTAGCCGCCGGGGTTCTGACAAAAAGTGCGCACTTTGTTTTTGAAGGGTCCGGGATAGCCGATGAGTTTGGATTCGTACAAAACGCGGTTTACTTCTTCCATGACTTCGTTTCTGACTTCTACCCTGACGCCTATGTCGACGGTGGACGGCTGATGCTCTATGCCGTGTTCGGTGCACATCGTTTCCAGCCACTCCGCTCCGCGCCTGCCCGTCGCGATTATTATCTTGTCGGCGTAAAAGATCTCTTCCGCGCCTTTTACGGATACCATCGCGCCCTTGCACACGCTCCCTTCTATGACGACGTTTTTGCAGTCTGCGTTAAAGATGAGTTCAACGCCGCTTTCTTCGAGATATTTTTCTATCGCGAAATAGATGTTTTGCGCCTTTTCGGTGCCGAGATGGCGTATAGGGCAGTCCACGAGAGTAAGCCCCGCGATTATCGCCTTTTTCCTTATTTGTTTTATCTCTTCGGGATGGTCTACGCCTTCTATATGGGTGTCCGCGCCGAATTCGAGATAAATTTTATCGACGTAGGAGATCGTTTCCTGAACGACGTCGTGCCCTATATGATCGGGCAGTGCGCCGCCCACGTAACTCGAAAGCGAGAGTTTTCCGTCCGAAAACGCGCCCGCGCCCGAAAATCCCGTGGTTATGGAACAGTTTTTACAGCCCATACAACGCCCCGTTTTTGTCTTGGGACAAACTCTCTTTTCTACGGGAAGACCTTTTTCGACTATGGTTATTTGTCCCGTATAACCCGTCCGTTTGAGTTCGAGAGCAGTGAATATGCCCGCGGGACCCGCTCCTATTATCAATACGCCTGTCTTTTTCATATAAGCCACCTTTTGCGGCATAATAATTTATTACCGCACTGTATTATTTTATCACAACGCTCCGCCTTTGTAAAGGGAAAACGGGGAAATAGGCTTGACGGTTATGCCGAGCAAATGGTATAATGAATCCGCAATGCGGAACTTTGAAGACCTTTTGCGGCGAAGTAAAGACAAAGAAATATATACGTATACGGTTTTTCTTAACCCTTCGCAGATAGCCGAAGCCGAAAGGGCGGCGGGGAATTATCCCGTTTCGTTTTACGGCGGATGCGACTTTGCCGAGAGAAAAATGGCAAGATTCGGCAGCGAAGAGACCGTCGGGTACGCCGAAGAGTTCCCCGTCGGAGCCGTAAAGATAACGGTTTCGGGCATAAAGTTCTCGCAAGACGGGTTTACTCACCGCGACGTTCTCGGCGCGGCGCTCGCTCTCGGTATAGAGCGGGACAGGATAGGGGATATATTCGTCGGAAAGACGGAAGCCTATCTCGTCGCCGAAGAAAAGATCGCCGACTTTCTCGTAAAGGAGTTAAGGTCGGTGGGAAGGTTCAGGGCGGCGGCGGAAAAATGCGACCGCATACCCGAAGAGTTTGCTCCGAAAACCGAAGAAAAGACCTTTACCGTTCAGTCGGACAGGGTTGACGCCGTACTTTGCAAGATATATAATTTGTCGCGCGAAAACGGATCGAAACTCGTTTCCGACGGCAGGGTCTTCATCGACGGAAAAGAATGCGTCAAAGACAGCCGTCCGCTCCGCGCGGGGGAGACCGTTTCGGTAAGGGGGCTCGGCAAGTTCGTGTTTTCCGGCGAAGGCGGACTGTCCAAAAAGGGAAAGACCTACGTCAAAGTAACGGTTTATATATAATGAATAAAAGGAGTCGTATATGGAAGAGATTCTCAAAGTGACAGACCTTAAAAAGACTTTCGTTTTGAGCAGAAAACAGCAAATAACGCAAAAATGCGGCAAGTACAAAGTTGCCGTGGACGGGTTATCTTTCTCGGCGAATAAAGGCGAGATATTCGGTCTTTTAGGACCTAACGGCGCAGGAAAGACGACCACTCTCCGCATAATATCCACGCTTATTAAGGCGGATTCGGGCGACGCGGTCGTCGACGGGATCTCGGTAAAGGAAAATCCCGACGGCGTAAGGGCGAAGATAGGCTTTTTGACCAGCGAACTCAAACTCGAAGATTTCTTTACGCCCGACTATCTTTTCGACTATTTCAGCAATCTTCACGGCGTGGAAAAGAGCGTCGCGGAAGAGCGTAAAGCGAGACTGTTCGAAAAGTTCGGGATAAAGGAATTCGCGCATGTAAAAGTGGGCGATCTCTCGACGGGTATGAAACAAAAGACGTCGATAGTCATATCCATAGTCCACGACCCCGACATCATAATCTTCGACGAGCCTACCAACGGGCTCGACGTCATCACGGCGAAGGCGGTGACCGACTTTTTGAAAGAACTCAGAGATTCGGGCAAGACGATAATAATATCCACTCACATATTTTCGCTTGCCGAAAAGATATGCGACAGGGTGGGGGTTATCATAAACGGAAAGATGACCGCTTGCGAAACTCTCGCGTATCTCACCAAGGAAAAACCGCTCGAAGACGTCTTTTTCGATCTTTATAAAAAGGAGATGGGCGAAGATGCGTAATATATTGGTTATAATGAAAAAGGAACTGAAAAGGTTTTTCACGGATAAAAGACTGCTCCTTTCGCTGATCCTTCCGGGCGTGATAATTTTCGTCGTGTACTCGCTGATGGGGAGTATTGTGAACGGGCTTGTATCACCCGATAAAGAGCACGTTTCCACGGTGTACGTCGCAAACAAGACCGAAGACTTCGATTCACTTCTCGAAAGCGCGGGGATAAAGTGGAAAACCGCGGAATATCCCGACGCGGACGCGGCGAAAGAAGCGGTAAAGAACAAAAAACTCGATCTCGCGATAGTGTTTGAAGAAAATTTCAAGCAAAAGACGGATAACGGGCTCGTTCCCACGGTGACGTTTTACTACAACTCGACCGAAAAACAGTCCGCGGCGTTTTTTCAGTCCGTTTCCCCGATAATATCTTCCACTTTTACCACGGTGACGGTAAAGGCTAACGCCGTTCCGCAGGATATGGCGACCAAGGAAGACGTTTCCGCGATGGTGATAACGATGATCCTTCCGATGCTCGTGCTTATGCTCCTGTTCTCCGGCTGTATGGCAGTCGCGACCGAATCTATCGCCGGCGAAAAGGAAAGGGGAACGATAGCGACCCTTCTCATAACGCCCGTAAAAAGGACGCATATAGCGATAGGAAAAATTCTCGCGCTGTCGATAACCGCCCTTCTTTCCGCGACGGTGTCGTTTATAGGCGTTTTCGCTTCTCTCCCGAAACTTATGGGCGGAAGCGGCGGAAACATAGATATGAGTGTGTACGGATTCGGAACGTTTGCAGGCACTTTCGGCGTGATACTGATAACCGTAATACTGTTTATAGTCCTGCTTTCCGTTATATCCACGCTCGCAAAGAGCGTAAAGGAAGCGTCGCAGTACGCCGCGCCCGTAATGATAATAGTTATGGTGGGCGCTCTCGCTTCGAGTTTCGGCTCGGGAAAGCCCGAGACGTGGCAATATCTTATCCCCGTATACAATTCGGCGCTGTGCTTAAAAGGGTTGTTCTCGTTTGAGTTCAGCGCACTGAACTTCCTTTTGACCGTCGGCGTAAACGCCGTGCTGATAGCGGCGGGGGTATTCGTTCTCGCAAGGCTGTTCAACAGCGAAAAGATAATGTTCAACAAATAAAAATACGCCCCGAAAGCGTTGGCTTTCGGGGCGCCGTTTTTTTAGTACAACTGTTTCAATCTGTCCTTTTTGGATACCTGCGAGAGTTTTACTCCGTCTTCGGTCTCGCTGTCGCCGAGATCGAAAGTCGCCTGCTTGGAGATCTTTTTCATAGAGTAGACTATGCTGTATCTCTTTATGCCTGCTTTGTAAAACGCGACCAGCGCTTCGTATCCGTTTTTCACGGTGGTAAAAAGAGTCTTGCTCTTGTCGCCTTTGTCTTTTACCGCGACGTCGACGTTGGCGGTTATTCCCCTTTCGGGTTCTTTGGCGAGAAGAGAATTTATATACGCTTCGTTTTCTTCCTTCTTCCTGCCGACTTCGCCGACCGTTATCGTAAGACGAACTTCGAGCACGTCGCTCATCTTGTAGGTAGTTCCGTTTATGACCGCTTCTTTCGGCCTTATTTCGAGTATGGGCTCGTTTTTTACGGGGTATTGCTTAAAGGCGTTGGGGATCATCGCCACGGCAAAGACCATGACGGCTATCGTCGCCGCGCCCATGATAAAGGTCATCGTGTCGCCGCCCTGCGCTCTTCCGCCTATGAGTATGGATATGCCCATACCGCCCATAAGCACTATCAGCAAAATGCCGAGTATAAGCGCTTTTTTGCGCTCTTTCCTGTTGAATTCGACGTCGGGGTAAAATTTAAGCCCTTCGATCGTCCGCTTTTCCTGTACGGAAACTTTTTCTTCTTTTTTCATAATTTTCCATATCCTTTTATAACAGTATATAATATTTCCCGACAAAAGTCAAAAAAGATTTTGTATAAAAGAAACAATCTCCGAAAAAACGCTTGACAAATTCCGCAAGGTATAGTATCATATACCCAAGTTAGCAACTGCTAACTATATTGTTTGCCCGATAGTTAGCAATCGCTAACCACAGTGGACGGAAAGTATATGTCTGAAGAATTGTTCGTAAAATACTGTTCGCCGACGCTTGCGGGGATAAAGACGGGAAGTTTGTTTTCCGCAAAGTATTCTTCGGAAGAAGAACTCGACCGCTTTATCCGCGACATAAACGAGCGCCTTATAAAAAAGGGTTTAAGGGTCGTCCCCTTGAAAAAGGACGGGGGAATAGCGCTCATCTACGCTTACAGACCGAGTAAACTCCGATTCGATCTCGGCGAAAAACAGGCGAGAGAAATTCTCGAAGAAAGCGGATACGAATCTCTCGACCCCGACGCGCTTTTGTCGGCGTTGAAAAGGAGAATAAACGGCGGCGGAGATTTTCCGCACGAGATAGGACTTTTTCTCGGCTATCCGCCCGAAGACGTAAAGGGGTTTATAGACAACAAGGCAAAAAACTTCAAACGTTCGGGGATATGGAAAGTTTACGGCGACGAGAAACGGAGCGACGCGCTCTTTTCAAAATACAGAAAATGCGCGGACGTATACTTGAAAAAATACAGAGAAGGCAACACGCTGGAAAGACTGACAGTCTTTTCCGCGACGTAATAAACGGTAAAAGGGAGATTTTTTGATATGAAAAAAGCGGCAGTGATATATTGGAGCGGCACGGGCAATACGGAGGCTATGGCAAACGCGGTAGCCGCGGGAATAAATAAAGCCGGGAGCGAAGTGGATATGTATACGGCGGGAGAATTTTCGGACGACAAAGTCGCGTCTTACGACGAGATCGCGTTCGGGTGCCCGTCCATGGGGGTCGAACAACTCGAAGAAACCGAGATGGAACCTATGTTTACGGCTTGCGAAACCAAACTCGCGGGCAAAAAGGTAGCGCTTTTCGGCTCTTACGGCTGGGGAGACGGAGAATGGATGCGAAACTGGGAAGACAGATGTGCGGCGGCGGGGGCAAAACTCGTATGCGGCGGAGTTATCTGCGGCGGCGAGCCCGACGCGGACAAACTTGCCGAATGCGAAGAACTC